>CAZPFZ010000228.1:0-2509 GCA_964585955.1 uncultured Acidiphilium sp. | reverse complement strand
CCACAATCAGAGTTGGTGAAAACGAATCGTTGGATAACGCTCTTCGTCGTTTTAAAAGAAAATGTTCGCGTGACGGTATAATTGGCGACATGCGTCGTAAAGAACATTATGAAAAGCCGTCCGTAAGACGTAAAAAGAAAGCGGAAGCCGCAAGAAAAAGAAGCATAAAAGGTTAATTTTTACACCCGATGAGTTAATAAGCTTGTCGGGTTTTTTTTGTCGTATTTTAGCGAAAAATTACTGTTATGGTTATAACGTAGCGTAAAATCATATTACAGCCGAAAAAAATTTTTAAGGCACAAAAGATGTATGAAAAATGTAAAATAGGGAGATAAAACAATGAAAAGCAATAACGACGGCGAAATAAAAAATTTGGCAAAAATGGCAAAAAAACGCTTACAAACGGGATTTTGGGAAGATTATCGCGAAAACGTAAAGCAAAAGATAGAAATAGCGCAAAGCGAGGGTATTCAAAGGTCAAACGTAATAGATTATTACAGAGCGAAAGCTCAAAAACAGTTGGTCAAAACCAAGCAAGAGGACGACAGCTTTTATTATAAGGTAAAAGAAATTCTCGAGCGATTCGGTGAAGTTTCCGATATGATTGGTAGGCTTTGCGATAAAGCAGCAATGCAGTCAATGACTTTTGAACAAAAACAGCGGTATATATTTGAGCTTTCCGAACAGTATCTTGTATGCAGAGAGCGTTATTATAACGACAAAAAATATTCGTTCTCACAATCCTGTGACGTAGCAAATTAAAAATGCCTAAACTTCAAAAATAAAACTGCAATAATTTTAATTTAATAATTTTTACGGGCGTTAAGTTGCAAAAATATGCGACAAAATGCCCTTTTTTATATAAAAGGTTGTGTGATATTATTGTGTTATGAATGTTTATATTGAATACGCAATTGCAAATAACTTATTGCTCGACTTATTAATAATAAAACTTACGGTGGTGGGGAAAAGTGTAAAAAGCAGCATAAAAAAACGTTTTTTATCCGCACTTTTTGGTACAGCTTTTGCCGTATATTTGCCAATTTTAAAAATTAGCGAGTTAAATTTAATAATAGCAAAAATATCTGTTGGTATTATAATGGTGCTGTTGGCGGGCGAATACAAAACTTTTAAAATGTTTATTATGCGCTGCGGCTTGTTCTTTTTGTTATCTTTTGCTTTCGGCGGTTGCATATACGGTATTTGCGGTTTATTAGGGGTAAGTTACGATATGTTAAATGCCTTTTCAGAAGAAGGTTTTCTTGTTGTGGTGCTTTTCATCGCTCTTATTTTATACGTTGTTTTGCAAAAATTTGCAAAAACGCTGTACCAAAGAAAAATTACATCCACTTTTATATGTAAATGCGTTATAAACAATAACGGAAAAAGCCTTGAAACCGATGCATTTATAGATAGTGGAAACGGGTTGATATTTAACGGATACGAGGGCGTTTGCGTTGCCGATTTTAACCTGTTTCACAAACTAAAAAATCAAGGCGTTTTACCAAATAAAGAAATAGGAAAAATTCCTTTTAAAACCGCAACCGGTAGCTCTTACATGAAAATTTACGAAATCGAAAAGTTGCAAATTTTTGTTTACAATAAACAACATACAATATATAAAGCAAAAATAGGCATACCAACTCAAATTAATGTATTTAATGATAGATATTCGCTTATTTTGCCTGCCGAATGCGCTTTACAATAGACGCAATTACAATAATTAATCAAGTAAAAAGAAAGGAGCAAAATGTTAAAAAAATTAAAACTGTTTATTAAACGTATTTTTGTTTATTTTAAGCCAAAAAACAAAAATATAGAAATGTTAAACTATATGGGCAACGGTGATGTTTTACCTAAACCTTACACTAAAGAAGAGGAAGAAGAAAAAATAGAAATGCTGTTAAACGGCAAAGAGGATGTGCGAAATCAGCTAATAGAGCACAACTTGCGCCTTGTTGTGTACATAGCGCGAAAGTTTGATAATACAGGGGTAGAGCTCGATGATTTAATTTCGGTAGGGACCATCGGACTTATAAAAGCGGTAAACACGTTTAACGCGGATAAAAACATAAAACTTGCAACGTACGCATCTCGATGCATTGAAAACGAAATATTAATGCATTTGCGCAAGATTGTAAAATTAAAAAGCGAGGTTAGTTTAGATGAACCCTTAAATGTTGATTTTGAAGGTAACGAATTGCTTTTGTCTGATGTTCTCGGTACCGATAGCGACTGTGTTTTTACAACAATTGAAAGTTCTGTTGACGAGGAATTGCTTGCCAAAGCGCTTTCCGTTTTACCCGACCGCGAAAAAAGAATAATGTATTTAAGATTCGGTTTAAACGGAGAAGAAGAAAAAACTCAAAAAGAAGTAGCCGATATGCTCGGCATTTCGCAGTCGTATATATCGCGCTTAGAAAAGAAAATTGTCGGCAAGCTTCGCAAAGAAATGAACAAAATGCTGTAACATAATATATAATAAATGCTGTAACATAATATATAATAA
>CAZPFZ010000227.1:0-2564 GCA_964585955.1 uncultured Acidiphilium sp. | reverse complement strand
TCTCGGCTTTATTGCCGTTAACCAAAAGGACGAAAATTTGTTGCCCTTTGGCAGGGGTTGCTTCTCTTTTTGAAGATATTCCGCAGGATTTGCTTTATCCCGAATTTAGTTTACTAAAAGAGAGCATATTCGAAGTAGATGCCGAAAGAAGAATTAAAAATCTTGCCGCAAAAAACCGCGCTTATTCAAGTATTTTTGCCGGGGGCGGGGCGTATAATCATTATATACCCTCTTCGGTTAAAGCTCTTTTTTACAATTCGCCTTTTGCTACGGCGTATACGGGCGGTTATGCCGATATGTCGCAAGGTTTTTTGCAAGGGGTATACGAATTTCAAGAAATGATTTGTCGACTTTCAGGCATGCAAAAATGCTGTACGACAACCGATGTAGGTGAAGCTGCTGCAAAAGCGTGCATGATGTTTGCCGACGGAAAGCGCAAAAAGGTTTTAACATCTTCGCTTATCAAGCCGCACGTAAAAAAAATGCTTTCTTCTTACTTGACAGGTAAGGGGTTAGAACTCGTTACCATAGAAGCGCCTGCGGCTTCTGCCCCTATGGATACGCTTATGGCGGCTTTGGACGAAAGTGTTCTCGCTTTATACATAGAACAACCTAACTTTTACGGTGTTATAGAGGACATGAAGCAGGTGGCAGGGCTCTGCCATGCAGTAGACGTCAAGCTTATTACGGGTGTTTATCCCATAAGTTTGGGCGTGCTTAAAAAACCTTCCGAATACGATTGCGATGCTGTCGTGGGCGAGTGTTCTTGTTTGGGTATGCCGTTAATGTACGGTTCAAATAATCTCGGCTTTATTGCCGTTAACCAAAAGGACGAAAATTTGTTGCCCTTTGGCAGGATAGAAAAATACTCCGATAACGCATCTTTTTATGTTTCGGGTAATGTTAATTTTGCTCAAGGGTATCGCGCTATAATAGCGGGTGCATACCTTGCGTTTATGGGTAGAGAGGGACTTAAAGACGTAGCTTGCCTAAGTGCCGCAAATGCACATTATATGCAGTTTGCTTTGGCGAAAGCAGGTATCGGATTAAAATACAGAAATGAATTTTTTAACGAATTCGTCACGCTTTCTAAATGTACTGCGGAAAATATTTTAAATACGTTGGCGCAAAACGGAATACTTGGCGGATACAAAATCGGCACGCACGAAATTTTGTGGTGCGCCACCGAATTAAATAGCCGTGACGAAATGGATAAATGCGCTGAAATTTGCGGGGAGGTAAATAAATAATGAAAACAATTTACGAACTTTCCGAAAAAGGGAAAAAGGCAGGGCAAATACCTGCAAGATTGGTTTCCGCTTACGAGTTTAATAAAAGATTTGTTTCCGATACGTCGCCCGATTTGCCCGAAGTTGACGAACGTACTGTTGTGGGCCACTATACTCAGCTTTCGCGCGAGTGCTTTGGTGTAAACATGGGCGAATATCCGCTTGCTTCCGGTGAAAGTAAGTGCATACCGTCGTCAGTTACGGTTTTTTCCGAGTTTAACGGTTTTTCGGCTTTGCATCCGTCGCAAAAAAAGCGCGATATTCAAGGCTGTTCCGATTTGATGTACAGATTGCAACGCCTTCTTGGCGAACTTACCGGTACAGATGCCGTCTCGCTTGTGCCTGCATCGTCCGAACAAGGCGATTATGCTGCAATAAGAATGATTTCTAAGCATTTTTTAACAAAAGGCGAGTTTGCGCGCAATAAGATTATTTGTTTATCGCCCGATAAACATTACGCCGTTGCCGATATGCTTTGCGGCTTGCACGTTATTAAGCTTGCTTTAGGTAAAGATGGTTATACCGATACCGAGGGATTAAGAAAAATTTGTGATGACGCCGTTGCCGCTGTTGTAATATCCACGCCAAACAATTATGGTGTTTTTGATAAAAATATAGTGGAAGTATGCAATATAGCGCATGCGGCAGGTGCACTTGTATATGCCGATTGCAGTAATGTGAATGGTATTGCAGGATTATTCCGTTATGGCGATTGCGGTTGCGACCTCGTTAAGCTCGATATTGGCACATCTTTTTCGGGCGCGGGCGTATGTTACGGTATGCAGGCAAGTCCTATTTGTGTTAAAGCAGAGCTTGCTCAATATTTGCCGTCACCCGTCGTTACCAAAGATAAATCCAATACCTATTCGCTTTTAGAACCCGAAAAAACAATTGGCAAAGTGCAATCGTATTTTGGCAACTTTAAATTGTATGCAGCTTTGTTTGAGTATTTAATGATCGTCGGGCGCGATGGGCTAAGAACTTGTTCCGAAATGGCTGTGCTTAATGCCAATTATCTTAAAAAATTACTTGAAAAATATGATGATAACGCAGGTAAAAAATGCATGCAATCATTTGCATTACCAACTGCTAAACTGCGCAAAAAATATTCTATATCGGCTGCTGATATTGTAAAACAGTTTGAAAAACACGGTATTTATCCGCCTAAAACAGTCGATGATAATACTTCAAGCGAAGCTTTAATTTTTGAACCCGGTGAAAACGAAAGTAAACAGTCTTTAGATGAGTTCGCACGCGTTTTTGACGAAATAATCG
>CAZPFZ010000226.1:0-2581 GCA_964585955.1 uncultured Acidiphilium sp. | reverse complement strand
TTTGCCGCTTGCACAACCGATATCGATTCGTCTACAGACGGAACAAAACAGATTGAATCTATAGTTTATCTTTCAGGCATGCCGCAGGAAGTCATTAAAGGTACGGCTCCCGTTTATGCAAACGTAAAAATTAAAGCAGTTTACAGCGACGATAGCGAAGAAGAAGTTACCTATAACGAAAGCGATTTCCAAATCGAACTCGATAATTCGGCAGTAAACGCTCAAGCACAGGCAACAATAACCTATAAGGGCAAAAATTGCACCACAGATGTTGCCGTTGTAGAATTCCTCGTATCGTCGGTAGAAATGCCCGAATTTGTTAATGATTATCAGGCAATGACCGGTGAAGAATCCGAATTTAAAGATAAAACTCAAGAATATTTAGTAGGTTCAGACAGTGCTTTCTATTTCAGTCCCAAGGTTACCGTTCGTAATAAAGAAGGCAGAGTTGTTTACGACGAAGCCGGCGAAATTAAAATCGCTGCTCAAGTATATATGCTCAACGACGAAGAATACGAACTTTTAGATAACCCCGGCGTTTATGTTGACATAAACCAAGAAACAGCCGCTTTCGACTTCACGCAAGAAGCCGTTGGTAAAAAATTCAAAATTACCGTTCGTCCCGATGCTTTAACAAGCACGCAGATGCAAGAAGAAAACATCGGAAAATACACCAAAGAATTCGAGTTTAAGGTAATCGAAGGTTACAACGTATATTCCGTTGCTGAGCTTTTCCTTTGGGATAACCGCGCCATATCAACCGGTGTGGTTGTAGAACAAGTACAAGCCGGTAACGACGTAGCTGCATTTTTAAAAGCCAAAGGTATCACCGCAAATCCTAACGAACTTAAAGGGCTTGTTCTTCAAACTAACTTAGATATTAAAAAAGAAGATCTTCCTGCATCTTTCTTCTATAGTCCCGAAACCGATCCCGAAGTTTTTGCTTCTCTCGATCCCGAAACGGATAAATATAAAAACCTTAATGGTTCGTTAAAAGATTCCGTTTATATGGCTTACAGAAAACTCGGTGCTCAAGGTACTTTCTTCCTCGAAGGTAACTATTATACAATTTCAACCGAAAATCTTCCCAAAATCGTAAAACAAAATACCGATACAAAGTATGAAAAGGATCCCGGCGATGTTGTAGCTCATACAAAATTATTGTGGGCTATAGGTGACTCAATTAATAATGCCGAGAGCGTAAATAACACAGAATGTGTAAACATAAGCAATGTTAACTTGGTAGGTAACTGCAACCGTCAAGACGACGTTTGGTCGGGCGGAATGATTTTTTACGAAAGCTGGTATGCAAAAGCAAACATAACAAACACCATTGCTCGTCGTTGGTATATAACTGCATTTACAACTGAATGTGCCGATAATCACCAATTAACTCTCGATAAAGTTATTTTTGAGGACAATTATAACTCTATTATTTACTCTTGTGGCGGTATTCTCGATGTAAAAGATAGTATCCTCCGCGGTGCCGGCGGTCCCGTCATTATAGCCGATCACCTCGCCCCCGATAGCAAAAACGGAAGAGAGGGTGCAGGCGGTTGGATTAGCAAAATCACAGTAGACGATAACTCCGAGTTGCAATCTTACGTAACAGGTCAAGAAGGTTGGTTCGCGAGCATGGGCGCAACAGCGGAAGCCGCTACAATAACCTCTTTCGATACTCTCTTCAATGCTTTTAATCGCACATTCCTTACAGAAGTAAACGGTAAAAAGTGTATGAATTTAATAGTTGTATTCAAAAAGGACACAAGCTATAGTTTGGCTGACGCTTTCGGAAAAATTTATGGATATGCTCAAATAGGCAGTGGCGAAAACGCTCATACCTACAATTTTGCAGAACAATGTACAGATGGTTTTGCATACGGTCCTTTATGCGGTTCGGGCGCACCTGTTTTCCAAGGTAAAACAGCCACAGGTATTGCAGCTTATAATCCTAGCGCTAATCAGCTTTACACTTTAGCTGGCGGAATGACCCCGTTGGATGTTACTACTTTAGTAACTAACTATATGATGGGCAACACGACAGACCTTCCTGCCGTATTTGCCGATCAAGGTTACCTTAACTTGTTTGTAGGCAATCCCGGTTCACAAGGTTATGTAGGCGTTTTATTAGGCGACTACAGAGCTGCTAAATAATTTAAAACATAATAAAAAAATCGACGCGGCATAAAAATGCCTGCGTCGTTTTTTTAAATAAAAAGAACGTTGCGCATTTTTTGCGCAACGCCTTAATGTTATTAGTTGTTAAATAAATCTTTAAAACCTTTGCTGAATTTTACAGCGGGTGACTTACAAGCTTCAATAGTAATTTTCTCTTTGGTTTTGGGGTTAATTCCTTCTCTTGCTTCTTTCTCTTTTACTTCAAAAGTAGCAAAACCGGAAATATGTACATATTCGCCCGCTTTTAAAGAGTCAGTCAAAGTATCAACAAAAGCTTGAAATCTTGCCTCTGCTTCTTTAATTGTTACGCCCATTTTATCGGCATAAGCTCTAATAAATTCGCTTTTATTCATAAAATACCTCCTCAAAATTGTCTTACGACATTATCGATTTTATTATACCA
>CAZPFZ010000225.1:0-2589 GCA_964585955.1 uncultured Acidiphilium sp. | reverse complement strand
CGTTCATATATTGACATCCATATAAAGATTTTTATTAAAAACTTTTGTCTTTTAGTTTTTAAAAAGGGTCGTAACCGATATAAAAGCTAAGTGAATATTATAAATAAATAACGCCAAAAAATTGGCATTAACACTTTCGCGGCGTATAATAAAAAGGCGCAATATATGCAATTTGTTATACTCAAATTACAAAATTTTGCAGTTTTATACACTAAAAATAGATATGCACCACTAAAAGCTAATACTTTTAATGGTGCATATTTTTGGCTTATTGAATAATTGAATTAAATGTTTTAACAATTATATTGACTTGCAAAATATTTTATACGCACATTAACAATGGTTACAAGCGTGGTTTTGATTTTAATAAAAAAAACATCAAAACTCGCGCTATAGGTCGATTATCGCATAGTTTTGATGTTTATTAATTAAACCTGCTTTAACGATTTTTTATAAAAGAGGGCAATATTTTGTTTAAAACGTTGGTCTTGTATAAAGTAAGCAGTACAGCCGAAGCAATTATCCAATCGGGGAGTAAATATACTACTTGATATAACAGGGAGTATATTGCGGCGTTTGTTGTAGGTAGGTCTACCCAAATTGCATTAAGTTTGAAATAAACCAAGCCCGAAAGAAAGTGCATTGCAAATCTGAACAAATATACGAATGTTACGCCCAAAAGCATATTGAGCGGCTGATTTTTTATTATTTTAGAGGGTAAGCTCATAAAAGCAATGCATAAAAATGCAAGAATGTAATCAAGGGCGAACGTGGCAGGCGTTAAAATATATGGGGACTGAATAAATTGTAACAGTCCGTAAATTAAGCCTGTTATAAGCCCGCGTGAAAAACCGAAATAATAACTGTAAATAAGTAGCGGAACTAACGATGCAAACGTTACCGAACCGCCGTTTGGTACGGGTGCTACCTTTATATACGACAAAATAAAGGAGCATGCAAGGCTAATTCCCGCAAAAACTATCTCGTTAGTGCGCATTTTGCTTTTGCCTAAAAACAAAACAATTGCCGCAATTAAAGCCGCGCCGAGCATAACGTAGGCCGCAACGGTAACGAGCTGTGTTTTATCTTCAACATTGTTAAAGATAAATAAAAGATTGTAAAACTGCATAAAAAAACACCTCTTTGGGGGCGTTTAAAAAAATACCTTATCCCGTGTGTGAATTACCGCTCACGGTTCAATGGGTATAATCTCAGCCGCTTTGTACTTATTAAAGCGGCACCCCGTTTATTTAATTTAATTATAAACTTGCGTGATAATATTGTCAAGCGTTGGCGGCGGTTATTTTGTTTTAGTTTTTTGCACCTTGTTTGCACTGTGCTTTTGCGGTAATTAAAAATTTTGGGCGGCGCAATAAAAAGTGCTTGCTTTTGGTGTGTAATTGTAGTATAATATTTATTCTTAAAAATCTATTTGTTTGGTATAGTTGTAAAGTTTTTAACAACTTTTAATGTGAAAAGCTTTGCAAGTTTTGTGGGCAAAATATGAAATTATACGAAATATTTTTGTTGGGTGTGGCTCTTTCGATGGACGCTTTTGCCGTTTCTATTTGCAAAGGCGTAAAAATGCGCAAGTTTAATGTTAAACAAGCCTGTATAATTGCTTTGTTTTTTGGTGGGTTTCAGGCATTAATGCCGCTTATTGGCTGGATGCTTGGCAAACAGTTTGAAGAATACTTAAGCGCATACGATCACTGGATCGCATTCGGTTTGCTGCTTATTTTGGGCGCAAAAACCATAATTGAAAGTTTTAAAAGTGAAGAAGAAAAAAAACAAAAAGATGATTTTGCCATTTTTGAATTGTTTGTTATGGCTATTGCAACAAGTATAGATGCCTTAACCGTAGGCATAACTTTTGGTATTTCAAACGTAGATATTTGGTCGGCGATTGCAATAATAGGCATAACCACGGCGTTAATTTGCTTTGCAGGCACAGCTGTGGGGCATAAATTCGGTACAAAATTTAAACGCGGTGCGGAAATTGCCGGCGGTGCAGTACTTATTTTAATAGGTTTAAAAATATTGTTAGAACACCTTGGCTTTATTGCCTTTTAAAAACTGCCAACTTTTTTAAAAAAAATACTCTTTTTTTAAAATGCAATTGACATTATTTTGATAGTAATGTATAATAAAACTAAGTTGAAAAGTAGCGTGTTCAAATTTATTCGCCTTTTTTGCTTAACGTTATTGCGTTTGCCGCTTGACGGCTACAATTTTGTTTTATAAAAATTTGTATTGCTTTTGCACGTGCAATACATTCGCTTTTTGAAAAATAAAGGAGACTTTTTATGCAGAAAAAAAATGATAACCTTATTGATAGTTTGAACTATAATATTGTTTCCATACAAATTAATAAAAAACGTAAGATTGCGCGCTGTAGATCTTTTGGTTTTAATTGCGAGCAGTGTAACGTTAAATGCTTGGCTAACAAAAATAATCCGCTCACTATTGAAGATTTGGTAAAAGCAAGAAACCAAGCACGTGCTGCTGCAAAAAACGTTGCAACACAGGTTGCCGAAAATAAATTAAAAGAAAAAGCACATAATGTACTTTATTCTGCATTTTCACTTT
>CAZPFZ010000224.1:0-2598 GCA_964585955.1 uncultured Acidiphilium sp. | reverse complement strand
CCTGCGTGTTCGGGAACAAGTCCGACCAAGTCCAAAACCTTATACACTTGTTGGTTGATATATTCCTTATCCTTTATTCCACGAATAATCAAACCTTCGGCAATAATTTCTTTAACGGTCATACGCGGATTGAGCGAAGCAATAGGATCCTGAAAGATCATTTGCATTTTGTTCATAATGCGGTCTTTAGAAGCAAGCTTTAACTCGCGTGCGTATTCTTCTTGCAATTTATTTTTTTCCTCGCCATCGGAAAGCTTAGCAAGCAAAGGTTGATATTTTTCATGAACGGCTTGTTTTTGTTTTTCGGCGTAAATTTTATTGCAGTTTTTTTGATCGTACTTAGCACTGCGGATTTGTGCAGTGTTTTCTTCAAGCACTTTTTCAAATTTATCGGATATTTGTTTTAACTGCGCCTCTTTTTCGGGCGAATCGGGCATAGCCTTAACTTTTGCAAGCTGCTGTTTTACCTCTGCCTTTGCATCGGCAATAGCCTGTTTATAGCGGCGAATACCTGCGCCTATGCGTTGACCTTTAAAATAAACGGAACCGCCCGTAATATTGTAAAGACGAATAATAGAGCGTCCGGTAGTTGTTTTTCCGCAACCGGATTCACCAACCAAACCAAAAACTTCACCCTTGTAAATATCAAAACTGACGTCGTTTACAGCTTTAAGCTGCCCTTTACCCATTTTAAAAAACTGTTCGAGATGCTGAACGGAAAGCAAAACTTCTTTATTATCCATTAGTTAGTACCTCCTTTAGACATTCTCTCAATACGTTCGGTAACAATTTTGGGCGGCTTAACTTCGGGCGCCATGGGATGTAACAGCCAAGTAGCCGCATAGTGCGTCGGAGAAATTTCAAACATAGGCGGTTGCTCTTCAAAGTCGATTTCGAGTGCGTATTTATTACGAGCCGCAAAAGCATCGCCCTTGGGTGGGTAAATCATATTCGGCGGAGTGCCGGGGATTGCCTCAAGTTTTTCTTTTGTGTCGAGATCCGGCATAGAGCTAAGCAAAGCCCAAGTATAAGGATGACGCGGATCGTAAAATACGTCGTCTGCAGTGCCTATTTCAACTATTTTACCTGCATACATAACGGCTATTCTATCCGCCATATTTGCAACAACGCCCAAGTCGTGGGTAATGAAGATGACGGAAAGGTTACGTTCTTTTTTAATTTTGTTTATAAGTTCAAGTATTTGCGACTGAATAGTAACATCCAATGCGGTTGTGGGTTCATCGCAAATTAAAATATCAGGGTTAGCAGCCAAGGCTATTGCAATAACAATACGTTGGCGCATACCGCCTGAAAATTCAAACGGATATTGATTATAACGTATTTCCGGTTCGGGAATACCAACCTCTTGCAAGAGCTTTAACGCCTTTGCTTTTGCCATTTTACGCGTAATTTTATAAACAACGGCAGAAGCTTGTTCCTTTAAATAGTCGATAAGCTCGACCATTTTATCGTTCGGATTAAAATCCGCAAGTTGTTCTTGTTCGCGCCTGATGCTATGGCGTAAATTGTGAATAACCGCGCGAATATTCTTTTTGCTAAGCTCTAAATCGGTAAGCGACGCAGGGACAATTTCCCAATCGGGCGTTTTACCGTTTTGTATTAAAGCGTTGCGGCGCGCCAAATCTTTATTATATCTGGCTTGCTCCTTGGGGTTTTTCTCAACACCTTCGTAATACTTGGCAATCGCACTACGTATGCTACTGCTGAATGTGTATTCCGAACTATTTTTAACCACCTGCAATTTATCGATGGCTTTTTCGACCAAGTCTTCTATTTCGCCCGCTACCGCATACGATTGCGATTTATCGAGCATATCGCCACGGAAATAATCGAGCGCGGCATCCGTCTTTTTAAGAATTTCCTCTTTAATTTTAAGACTGCGTTTGTGATTGTATTCTACCGCTTTCGCTCCGTTTTCGATAAAGTCGAGCATAAATTCATCGTCCAAATACTTACGCGTCATTGCGGTGAGCTCGTCTATATCCATATCGTCTACATTTGCGGTAGGATTTTTAAGCATGTAATATCCCAACGTGAAGTAATTGGGTTTTTTGCGGTTAAGGGCAAAAGCCAGAATATCATCAATATCTTTTATAGCGTCAACGGCGGCTTGAGTTAAATGCTTAACATTAGTGCGTGCAGTGTTAACCTCTCGAATAAGCACTTGCAAATCTTCTTCGAGCCGTTTATCTTTTACAACGATATCGGGATGATAAGTGTGCTCAATGTTTTTTATAACGTGGCCAAGAAAATGCTTAACATCTACATTTTGGTTTTTAGACTGCAAGAACAAAGTGTCTTCTATATCCAGTTTTAATTCTTCGGCGTTTTTATGCAATTCGTTATAAGCGCTTTCGAGCTGAGTGCTTTTAATGCAAAAGTCATCGAAAGTTTTGCATTTTTCTTTATTTTTAGCGATTAAATCGGGATTACTGCCGCTTACTGCGTCCATACATTTGTTAAGCTCGGCAAGCTTGCCGTTAAAATCTTTTCTTGCGTTGCGGCGTGTGGCGCTACCCTTTAAAAGCATGGCTTCCGTCAACTGCTTGCCCACTCTCATGATGGGGTTCAAGCTTG
>CAZPFZ010000223.1:0-2600 GCA_964585955.1 uncultured Acidiphilium sp. | reverse complement strand
TATGCTTTACCGTCCTGTATGAGCTTTAAAGCTCATACAGGACGGTAAAGCATATGTATGCGACCTTTCTGCGGACGAAATAAAAAACACACGCGGAACGCTTACCGAACCGGGAACCGAAAGTCCTTACAGAAACAGAACGGTAGAAGAAAATTTACGTTTGTTTGAACAAATGAAAGAGGGCGCTTTTGCCGACGGCGAAAAGGTTTTGCGCGCCAAAATAGATATGGCTTCGCCCAATATCAATATGCGCGATCCCGTAATTTACCGCGTTTTACACGCCACACATCATCGCACAGGCGATAAATGGTGCATTTACCCCATGTATGATTACGCTCACCCAATTTGCGATTCTATGCAAGGCGTAACACATTCTTTATGTACATTGGAATTTGAAGACCACCGTCCCCTTTACAATTGGGTAGTGGAAAACACTCAGGTTAAACATAAACCCCGCCAAATAGAATTTGCAAGACTAAACATAACCAATACGGTTATGAGCAAACGTTATTTAAAAAAGCTTGTTGAAGATAAAGCCGTTAGCGGTTGGGATGATCCGAGAATGCCTACCCTTACCGGACTTAGAGCGCGCGGTATTCCCGCACAAGCATTGAAGAACTTTTGCGAGGCTGTAGGCGTTGCAAAGGCAAATTCGGTTATAGAATCGGGATATTTAGAACATTTTGTTCGTGATTATTTAAACGAACACGCCGAAAGAGCCATGGCTGTTGTTCAACCCATAAAGGTCGTTATAGAAAACTACGACGGCAGCGAAACATTGGAGTTTGACACAATGCCTCAATGCGAAAACAGTCCCAAGCGCGAAATAACCTTCTCAAAGGAAATATATATTTCCGCCGAAGACTTTTCCGACAATCCACCGCCTAAATTTTTCAGATTGAAACCCGACGGTTACGTTCGCCTTAAAAACGCGTACATTATTAAGTGTGAAAGGGTTGAATATGCCGAAAACGGTGCTATAGACCGACTTATTTGTTCTTATTTACCCGAATCCAAAAGCGGAAGCGATACAAGCGGCTTAAAGGTAAAAGGAACAATTCAGTGGGTTGACGCAAACAATTGCGAAGACGCCGTATTAAAAAAATACGATTATCTTTTAAAAGATGCCGAATATGCAAATCAAGATTTTTCGGAAAGAATGAATTACGACAGCGTTCACGAATTCGATTGCAAAGCGGAAAAATATCTTGCCGATACGGCTGACGATCAAAGTTTTCAATTATTGCGCATAGGTTATTACAAAAAAATAACCGAAAACGGAAAAGTTGTTTTATCCGAAATAGTTTCGCTTAAAGATACTTATAAACCTGCCAAATAATTTTACATCTATCCCCATTTATTTAGATTTACAAGCAATTGCATCTGTATTATAGGCTGTTACCGATTATTTTTCATTCATTTGCCCTAAAAATACAGCTTAGAGTTATAAAAATAATTAAAGTCGTTAAAAATATTCGCAAAAGATATTGACAAGTTAATACTTTTATAGTATAATTACAATTAAGAGGGGCAATATATTATGCCCTAAAGAAGGTAGAAATATGTTTTGGATTGTTGACGTCCTGCTAATAGCGTTTGTAGGAGTGCTTTTATGGCGCGGAATAAAGCTCGGCTTTACCAACACTTCTTTCACGCTGGTTACCGCAATTTTATGGATTGTTTTGGGTATTGCAGTTCCCGCAGTGCTTACCCTATTTGTCTTCACGCCGCTCGGCATGATGGAAGACTTTACGTTTGCCATGCTCGGCGCAGGCGAAGGGTTATATTCAACTTTAAGCAGTTTTGGAATAACTCTTTCTTTGCCCGACCTTGCCAACGGTTTTGCTACGGCTGATTTAAGCCCGTATCTTATAGCTCAATATATTGCTTACCTTATTACTATTGTAACGTTGTTTGTACCCTCGTACATCTTCTTTTTATGGGTTGGCAGAAAATTTGAGCAGTTTATACGTTGGGCAAGAACGAAATCTAAATTTTGCAAGATTTTCGGTAGCTGCTTAGGCGGCCTTGTTAACGGAATATTGGCTGTGGTTATAGTATTTGGCGTTTATTGGTTAATAAGCGCGTTGGACGGTAGCGGTTTGTTTACCTACACCAACGAACTTTTACGCTCTGCACCTATATCAAGTTTAATTTACAACAACAATCCCCTTTACGCTTTAACAGGCATGGATCAAGGTTCGCTTGCACAAGCAGTTGGCGATATTATAAACGGCAACTTTTTATCTAAGTGATCTAAAATAAAATCTTTTTAAACATTAGCTATTAAAGAGCCGAACAAATTAAGCCCTAAACGAGACTTTTGTTTGTTTCGGCTCTATAATCGTTAAAATATAAATTAACTTGTTTTTGTTTACTTTATATAAACGTTTTTTACAATTTTAAAATATTTTTTTTACACTTTTGTATGTAAAATTCGCCATAAAAAGCCAAAGAACCAAGTAATTTATTCAACAAAAAAATATATTCCGATTTTTTTGTTTTTTTTCGCAAAATCGACCAAAAACAATTGACAACCGCCCCCACTTTTGATATAATCGTTAGGCATTGTGTGAAGTGCGGGTGTAGTTCAATGGAGC
>CAZPFZ010000222.1:0-2605 GCA_964585955.1 uncultured Acidiphilium sp. | reverse complement strand
TATTATATATGATTTGTAACAAAAAGTAAAATAAAAGAGGTCTGCTATTTGAAAATCGGAATTACTATTTGCGAATACAATCCGTTTCATAACGGACACTTATACGCACTTGAAAAAATAAAACAAGATCTTTCGCCCGATGCTCTTATAGTTATTATGAGCGGTAACTTTACACAACGCGGCGATGTTGCAGTTATGCACAAATATACGCGCGCAAAACACGCCCTACTTGCCGGTGCCGACGTTGTTTTTGAATTACCAACGGTGTTTTCGGTTGCCCCCGCCGAAATATTCGCTAAAGGTGCGGTAAAAACAGCGCAAAGCCTAAACGGTGAAAAAACTTTATTTTTCGGAATGGAAAACGGCAATAAAGAGGGGCTTATATCCACCGCAACTATTCTTTCAAACGAAACAAAAGAATTTAAAGCATTGCTTAAAGAGCAGTTAAAAACAGGCGTTTCGTTTGCAAAGGCACGCTATAATGCACTTGAAAAGATGCATTTACCCGATGCGAACCTCGAACTTACTTTATCGCCCAACAACATTTTGGGTCTTGAATACACAAAAGCCATTATAGAAAACAAATATGACTTAGATATTTATCCCATAATTCGCAAAGGTGCAGGATATAAAGATAAATCGCCCGACGGCAATATTTTTTCGGCAAACGGCATACGCGAACTTATTACGACTAAAAAAAAGAAAAAAACGGCAAAATATTTGCCCCCTTACGTGTACGACGACTTACCTGACCTTTTGCCCAATGCCGACGACATGATATTATATTCGCTTTTAGCCGATAAAAACGAACAACTTGCAAAAATTACAGATTGTTCCGAAGGCATTGAAAACAGAATAAAAGCACTGCTAAAAGATAACCTTTCGTATAGCGAGCTACTTGAAAAACTTGTTACAAAAAGATACACTGCGTCGCGCATGTCGCGCATAATGCTTTGCTCGCTTTTAAAAATAAATTCGCAATTTACGCAAAAGTGCCTAAAAAGCACGCTATATTTAAAAGTGCTTGCCATTAAAAAAAGCAAACTCGGCATACTCTCTGACCTAAGCAAAACAACGCCGTTTATAATGCGAAAAAGCGATGTGTTAAAACTTTCTAAAACAGCAACGGAATGTTTTAATAAAGACGTTTTTGCCAACGATGTTTATAACATCGTAACCAAACAAAAAACCAACGAATTCAACACACTTATTTTAGAAGACTAATTGGTTCGTTAATCGACCTATAGCCGCATTTTTAGAAAAAAATCAATTATGAAAACTTTATGTGTAACGGGGCATAGACCAAACAGTTTACCCTTTGACAAAACAAAAAACGGGATAATAAAAAAACAAATTTTTTTAAACGACCTTAACGAACATCTTGTTTTTTGCATAAACCAAGGATACACCGATTTTATATCGGGTGGCGCTTTGGGCGTGGACACTCTTTTTGCACTTGAAGTTTTAAAACTAAAACAACGCAATAGGCAAATACGGTTAGAACTTGCAATACCTTGTATAGGGCAAGACCTTTATTGGAACGACGAAGATAAAAAAATTTATGAACAAATAAAAGAAGAAGCTGATACCGTTACCGTTTTATCCCCCGTTTACACCCCCTATTGCATGCAAAAACGCAACGAATATATGGTAGACAAAAGCGATTGCGTGCTTTGCTGTTATACCGGCAAAAAAGATGGCGGCACGTATAACACTATAACATACGCGCAAAAGAAAAACAAAAAAATGCTATTAATAGATTTATCTCCGCAACCAAAAAACGGCGGCAATAAAATTATTTACTACCGCGATAAAATTATATACTAAAATCATTAAGAAAAATGAAAGATTTTTATAAAACGACTATAGCACCTTATGCCGAACAAATTAACGAATATTTCGACAGTCCGGATTTTTACCGCCTTTTTAGCGAACTAAACGGCGAATATTTGGTGCAAAATTATTATAACGAATTTTTACTAAGCCTTAAAGGCGGAAAATGCATAAGAGCCTATTTGGTAAATCTTTTTTATAGAATAGCCTTAAACTCAAACAGTAAAAAGGGCTTGACGTTAAACGAAAACGGCGCAACATTGCAAGATTTACTTATTGCATCGGCGGCGTTTGAAGTTTTTGAAGCAGCCGTGCTTATGCACGACGACATTATAGACCGAAGCGATACAAGAAGATCTATTTCCTCTTGCCACATCCGCTTAGGCGGGGGCCACGTAGGATTATCACGTGCAATATGTTTGGGTGATGCGGGCATTTTAACCGCAACCGCCATGTTGGACGGATTAAAATTTTCGCCCGAAGCGCTAAAAAAAGTTCAGTCATTTTTAAAAAAGATTTTTTTAACAACAATATCCGGCGAACTTGCCGATGTCGATTTATCCACACAAAAAAACCCCTCTTTATCGGATATTTTACAAATGTATACGCAAAAAACCGCACACTACACAATGATAGGTCCGTGTGTAACAGGTGCTATACTTGCCCAAGCAAGTGACGATTTTTTAAGCGATTTATCGCAAGCGGCAAGCAATTTAGGAATTGCTTTTCAGATAAAAGACGATTTAATGGGCATTTTTAGTAGACAGCAAAC
>CAZPFZ010000221.1:0-2615 GCA_964585955.1 uncultured Acidiphilium sp. | reverse complement strand
TCATTATATAATATCGAAAATTGCTTATGCTTGTTTATGTTTTTTACGTAAAACAAGCGAGCTTGCTGTTAAAATATGCAAAGTTGCATATAAAATAAAGTAAAAAGCCTAAAAGCACTCGATTAGGCGGCGATGTGGTCGTTGCTGAAAGTCCGAGTAAGCTTTAGGCTTATTTTTTTTATTTTTTTAAAAAAAGAATAAAAAACAGTTGACAATAAAAGCATTTTAGGATATTATAATAACAGTAATCATTACTGATAAGGTTTTTATGCAAACAAGATATTCTAAACAACGAGCTGAAATATACAATGAGCTCAAAAATACAAAATCGCACCCCACGGCGGAGTGGATATATGAACGAGTGCGCGAAAAAGACCCGACGATAAGCTTGGGTACGGTATATCGCAATTTAGCGTATTTGTGCAAAGAAGGCCAGGTTATAGCTCTTGATACGGCAGATAAAAAAACGCATTACGATGCATGTGTAACCGATCATGCGCATTTTGTTTGTAATGCTTGCGGTCGTGTATACGATATAGAACAAGATATCGTCGCGGCTGAAAAGCTTGAACAAAAGGGGTTTAAAGCCGAACGCGTAAGTTGCGTTTTTTATGGAATGTGTCCTGATTGCGGCCAAGTTAGATAAATGCATAAAAGTGGATTTAACGAACTTATAGCTCGACTTTTATGTTGATTATAAAATGCTTTTAAGAAAAATATAGGAGTTTATTATTATGAAAAAATTTGTTTGTAGTGTTTGCGGTTATGTTCACGAAGGCGATTCAGCCCCCGAAAAATGCCCTGTTTGTAAAGCTTTAGCCGATAAGTTTATTGAACAAACAGAAAATGTAAGCTGGGCTGCAGAACACGTTGTGGGCGTTGCTAAAGGCGCACCCGAAGAAATTATCGAAGGACTCAGAATGAACTTTAACGGCGAATGTACTGAAGTTGGTATGTATCTTGCTATGGCGAGAGTTGCCCACCGCGAAGGTTACCCCGAAATAGGCTTATATTGGGAAAAAGCCGCTTTTGAAGAAGCTGAACATGCTGCAAAGTTTGCCGAGCTTTTAGGCGAAGTTTTAACCGATTCAACCGAAAAGAACCTTAGAATGCGTGTTGAAGCCGAAAACGGTGCTACCGCAGGTAAAACCGAACTTGCTAAGCTTGCAAAATCTTTAAACCTCGATGCTATTCACGATACCGTTCACGAAATGGCTCGCGATGAAGCGCGTCATGGCAAGGCATTTGAAGGTTTGTTAAAGAGATATTTCAACAAGTAATATAAAAAATCCTTTTAATTAAATAAACTGCTTGGTCGGGATATATCGCGATAATCGTGCTATACCCCGACTTTTTGTTTTATTTTTTGCATTTTTATATTTTTTAAGGTCGGTTTTGCTTTGGCGTAAGTTTTTTATTTTTGTTATAAGTTATATGCCGCATCTTTTATTGTCTGCTTGATAGCGCGTGGCATTATTATAAAACTTACTCAAAGGCAAGATTGTAAAATGCACTTTTCTTTTGGTGTGTGGCTTTTTTGCGTTTTATGCCGTTGGTTTTTTGTCACAAAAACAAACAAAGGCATAGTAGCAATGATGTTTAAAAAAATAAAAAAATGCCGATATAGGTTGATTATCGGCACTTTTGCATGTTATTTGATTGTTTTTTACGGTCTGTAAAGATTTAGTTTTGCTTTTTCAATGTGAATATCATACTTTAAATTTTCATAAAGTTCACCGTCTATTTCTACCGTAACGGGTTTTTCAAAAAGTATTTTGGCTTGGTCTTCTAATGTATGTTCACAAAATTTTAAATCTAAAACTTTACCTTGTATAAGCTTGAATAGATAGTAGGGGATTTTTAGTCGACTTAGTTTATTTACTATGATAAAATCCATTTTTCCGTCTGCAATTTCTGCAACAGGACACATTGATATTCCGCCACCGAACTTTTTACCGTTGCAACAGCAAATTATCAGTCCGCTGCGAAGAGGTGCGTCCGATTTTGCTAAACGAAAGTCGTAAAATTTAAAGTTTATTAAGCTTACAAGCAACGAGATAAAGTATTTTAGTTTGCCTTTAAGCACTTTATTTTTTTCGCAGCGCACTAAAATATCTACGTCTATTCCCGTGCCTATGATATTTATTCCCCTAACTCCGTCACAAACGAGGAAATCTGTAGGTTTTGTACATCCGTTTAAAATTAAATCAAGCGCAAGCTCGGTTTTTAGCGGTATACCCGCACTAAAAGCAAAGTCGTTTCCGCTTCCGCAAGGAATAATCCCGAAATTAACGGATAAATCGTCCAAGCCGTTAAGAACTTCGTTAATAGTGCCGTCGCCGCCGACGGCAACAATGGTTTTTGCGCCTTGTGCACACAAATTTTTTGTCAGTTCAATTGCGTGTTTGGGGCGGTTTGTCGAATGAAAACGGTAGGCGATTCCCTTTTTATCGAGTATTTCGATTATGTTTTTTTTAGCACGAAGCGCTTTTTTGCCTCCGGCTTTTTCGTTTATAACGAAATCGATCATGTCAAGCTCCTCTGACTAAATCGGATTGGTAAAAATAGAAACGAGCATTTTTGCGTTTAAACAGTCAAAAAACTCGAATGACAGC
>CAZPFZ010000220.1:0-2621 GCA_964585955.1 uncultured Acidiphilium sp. | reverse complement strand
AGAGAATACAGTATGTAATGAAAAAAATATATGCATCTTTAAAAACAGCTTTTGCTTTAATAGGTTCTGTTATAGGTGCCGGATTTATTACGGGGCGAGAAATAGTAAAGTTTTTTTATGGTTACAATCCCTTGGTCGCGGGCGGTGTTATTTTTATAATGTTCTTTGCCTTATTTTATTTGCTGCTATCAAAAAAGGCTGAGTGTTACCGTGTAATATTTGAAAACAGTAACTGGGTTATATACATTTTTAGTTTGCTTACGTTATCTGCGATGCTTGCGGCAACAGATAGTTTAGCTGAGGATATGGGTTACGTCGTGAATATACCTGTTTTTTCAATAGCCATTTTAATTATTTCTATTATAATATGCAAAGACGGTATTGGTAAGGTTGAAAAATTTAATCTGGTGCTTGTTTCTATTATGTTGATAGTTACATATATAATTGTGGCTTTTAATTTATTTTCAGGAAAAATTCAAAACAATTTTTCGCAAGTGAATATTTGTTCTTGTGTTGGTTACGTTTGCATGAACGTATTGCTTACACAACCATTTATTTTTAGCATGAAAACAGAGGAGAAAAAATATTCTCCTCTGTGTACTGCTTTTTTTGTTTCGGTTATTTTATCGGTTACGGTATTTTTATTTTTATTAGTTTTACCTCAAGAATGTATTTTTTTTGATATACCGATTTTGCGCATAGTAAATCCAAGTGGTATTGCTTTTTTTGTTGTCAGTTTTCTTATTGCAATAGGTATTATTACAACATTAGTTGGAACATTGTATCCTTTAATGAATGTAGTTGGCGGAAAAAAACGTTTATTATGGGTATGTGGTATTGCTGTACTAGTATTTATGGTATCAAGAATGGGCTTTTATGTTATTGTGGATAAATTATACCCGTTTTTATGCATTTTATCTGTATTATACTATTTAATTATTTTCGCTTTTTTACCGCTATATATTCGAATAAAAGCACGCAAACATACATCAAAGATGCCAAAAGACATAAAAGAACAGTACTTGTCATTACAAGATCCAAATTTAAAACTTGACCGCCGTATACAATAAGATAGCCTAATCCTTTGCGTGAAACTATATATTCACCCATTATAGAACCTATCCAACTTAAGCCCACATTTACTTTAAGTATAGAAACAAAAGCGGGTAAAGATTGCGGTAGAACAACTTTGGTGAGTACTGCCAATTTATTGGCTCCCATTGAGCGTAATAAAAGCATTTTACCTTGGTCTGTTTGTAAAAAACCGCAAAGCATATTAATAGATGTAACTATTACGGTAACCAAAACCGTCATAAAAATTATTGCTTGTATATCTGCGCCGAATGCAATTATTATAATAGGGCCTAAAGCGATTTTAGGCAATGCGTTTAATACAACTAAATAGGGCTCTAGTATTTTTCTTGTTTTTTGTGACCACCATAGTATTATTGCAATTAGTGTTCCCGTTAAAGTGGCTATTATATAGCCCGTTACCGTTTCAAATAAGGTTATAAAAATATGGTCAAACAGTTCTCCGTTTGAATATAACATTTTTAAGCTGTTTAGTATTTTTGTTGGAGATGAAAACAAAAAACCATCTATAAAATTTAATCGTACGGATAATTCCCATAGTAAAATAAAGGTTATAAGTAGGAAAATTCTAAAAAAGTGAACAATTATGGCGTTTTGTTTGTTTTTTCTTAAATACTTGCAACGCTCGTCGCTAATATTTTTATTTTTACACTTATTGTATATGTTGGTTGATTTTTTCATGCGTTAAGCTCCCTCCATAATTTTTCGAAATAAGATGAAAAACAAGGTTGTTCACGTCGTTTTAACGGAGGAAGGGTTTTATCTAATTCTATTGTTGTTATTGCATAAACACTCGCTGGTCTCGCAGTTAATACTATAATTCTATCCGCAACGGAAATTGCTTCTGAAATATCGTGGGTTACAAGTAGGGCGGTTTTGTCTTCTCTTTTTATTATGGAGTAAACATCATCGCATACAGCCAACCTTGTTTGGTAATCAAGTGCTGAAAACGGTTCATCTAATAAAAGTATATCGGGGGAACATGCAAGCGTACGGATTAAAGCGGCGCGTTGCCGCATACCGCCGGATAACTCATTGGGGTAACTTTTTGAAAAGTCAGATAACCCGTATTTTTTTATTAGGGTATAAACATGACTTATTAATTTTTTATCTTTGGATAGTTTTCGAATTTTTATCGGTAGTAAAATATTCTCTTCTATTGTGAGCCACTCGAACAGTTCGTCGCGTTGTAACATATAACCCGTACTTGACAAAGGCTTGCTTATTTTTTCGCCGTTAACTTTCACTGTTCCCTTAAAGGGGAGTAATCCGGCTAACGCCGAAAGTATGCTTGTTTTTCCGCAACCTGAACGGCCTATTATGGCAACGAACTCGCCCTTATTTACTGAAAAATTTAAATTATTTACGGCGACGACCTCCGTCTTTTTTGTTTGATAGACTATGGATAAATTGCTTATTTCAAGTACTTCTTTCATTGTTTTTTCCTCGCGGTAATGTTTTGTAAAAAAAAGCGCACAAATTACATTATGTTTAACATAATAAACTTTAAAAGTCGTTTATTTATAATC
>CAZPFZ010000219.1:0-2661 GCA_964585955.1 uncultured Acidiphilium sp. | reverse complement strand
GCCTATTATTTAAAAACTGATCAAGGACCGTATTTTTTAAAAAATACTAATTCAACAACAAATGAAAAATATAGTTATTTATATGAACAAGGAGTAACGAATATTTTTTATCCTGAAAAAAATCGTCAAAATGAATATGTTACTAAATCAAAATTAAATTATTATTTTGTTTCATCATATTTAGAACATTCAAATAGTTCATCGGCAATAAAAGTGATTAATATGTATAAAGAATTAAAAAAAATCCATCAAGCAACAAATTTTAAGCGTCAATTAGACCCAGCAATCTCAAGACCTAAATTTGAAGAAATAACAAGACAACTAGATTATAAATTTAATTTAATTGAGAATTTTATCAAAAGTGTTGAAAGCAAACCTTTAAATGCTTTTTCAATGCCAATTTTAGAAAATTATCAATATGTACTTGACGCAAAAAAAGAACTAATTCGTTTACAAAAACTTGTTATTGATGCGGTTAAAAGTCATTTATCAGTTGATTATTCCTTTATTCATAATAATCCTAAATTAGATCACTTAATTCAAACAAATGGAATGAAATATTTAACAAGTATTGAAAATAGTAAACAAGGAATTAGTAGTTTAGATATGGCAAAATTATATATTGAAACAATAGATTTAAAAGTTGATTTTAAATCTTTAATTGTCGATTATTATTATAGTCAAAATGACAATTTTCAATATGATTATTTTCGCTTTTTAATTCTTTATATTTATGTTAAAAGATTAACAATCAATGGTCTTGATTATGTATCAGCACAAAATTTTATAAATTTCGCTACAATGATAAAAAAATATTTTGAAATTTTTTTAGATAAAGAGGAACAAGTTACAGAGGAAAATGATACCGACAATTAATAAAATAATAAAATTTGTGCTTTCAAAAAAGAAAATAGTAAGAAATAATTGCCAAAAAAAGATTGTCGAAATAATTGTTCGCATTCCTCTAAAACTACTACGCATTTTTTGAATCATTGTATTATACCAATTACGCATCATATCACCACTTTATTATATGTAATTCATTAATTTTTTGTGCTTCAAGATTTGAAATGTGTATCATTTGACTAAAAATGATAAATATGGTATAATAATTTAGATTTTGGGGTGATTTTAATGAAATGGTCATTGCAACAACTTCAAAAAATCAATAAATTTCCTTATCGATTTAATACGACATTTGATTTTCATCCATTTATCATAAATAATGATGAAATATATGATGTATCATTAATTGAGGTCAAAGGTACAATTAATCAAATTGATTTAGATACGTATCAATTTACATATCAAGTAACTGGAAAATTAGTTCTTCCATGTAGCTTAACATTAGAACCAGTTGACTACTTGATTGATGAGGAATTTGATGAAGTTTATAGCACCAAAAATGATGAAGATTTTTATTTGATTGAAAAAAATACAATTGATTTAGAAAAAATTGTATGGGCAAATATAATCTTATCAATTCCAATTCGTGTTGTACGTGATGATGCTTATGAAATTTTAAAGTCACGTGGAATATCATTTGAAGATACCCAAGATTAAATTGGTAGAAAGAGGTGACTTTGATGGGTGCAATAGCTCAACAACGTCGTGGTTCAAAAACACGTAGACGTAAAAGACGTACTCATTACAAAATTTCTGTTCCTGGTATGGTAGTTTGCCCTAATTGTGGTGAATTAAAATTATCTCACCGTGTATGTCCTGAATGTGGATTCTACAGTGGAAAACAAGTTGCAGAAATTAAAGTAAAAGAAGATAAGGAAGACTAATTATCTTATCTTAATGAAACGTATCGCTTGATACGTTTTTCTTTTTAGGAGGACAAAATGGCTAATTTTGAAAATTTATCTCATTATTCGGTTTTATTAAATGAATCAATTGATGCATTAAATATCAAAAATGATGGTTTATATGTTGACTGCACTCTAGGTGGTGGCGGACACTCATCAAAAATTCTTGAAAAAATCCCTAATGGTCACTTATATGCATTCGATCAAGATGAAATGGCAATTGAAGTCGCAAGAAAAAGACTTTCATTAATAGCAAATAATTTTACAATTATAAATCGCAATTTTGAAACAATAAAAGAAAGTTTAGAAGAAAATCATATCACAAAAGTTAATGGTATAATTTATGACCTTGGTGTATCGTCATTTCAATTTGATTTGCCTGACCGTGGTTTTAGCTATCGTTTCGACGCAAGACTAGATATGAGAATGGATTTACGTCAAGATTTAGACGCATATTATGTCGTTAATAACTATAGCGAAGTAGACCTTGCGAATATTTTTTATAAATATGGTGAAGATAAAAATAGTCGTTTAATCGCAAGAAAAATCGTTCAAATACGTAAAAATAAGCCAATTGAAACAACTTTTGAACTAGTTGATGCAATTAAAAATGCTTTACCGGCGAAAATATTACGTCAAAATTCACATCCAGCTAAGCAAGTTTTTCAAGCTTTAAGAATCGAAGTTAATGGTGAACTTGCTGTACTTGAAAAATCTTTACGTAATGCTTTAGAATTATTAGATGTTGGTGGAAGATGTGTGGTGATCACTTTTCATTCTTTAGAAGATCGAATTGTTAAAAATATTTTTAAAGAATATACAACTTTAAATTTACCAAAAGGTCTACCAT
>CAZPFZ010000218.1:0-2726 GCA_964585955.1 uncultured Acidiphilium sp. | reverse complement strand
GTGGATAAATGGTAAAACTGTAATAATTACGGGGGCAAGCTCGGGTTTTGGCAAATTACTTGCCGAAAAATTAATAAAACGCCACAATTGCAAGGTGATAGGCATTGGCAGGACGGAAAGCAAACTTGTAGCGGCACAGCAAGCTTTGGGCGAAAATTTTTCGTATAACGCATTTGACGTTGGCAATGAGGAAAATTGGATTTTGTTCGCCAAGTATTTAAAAAACGCTAAAATTTGCCCTGACGTTTTAATCAACAACGCGGGCATATTGCCGCATTTTTGCAAGTTCGAAAAAACAGATGCAAACAGCGCGATAAAAACTTTTGCAACCAATTTTTTCGCAAGCGTGTATTCGGCTAAACATATTTTGCCGCAAATAAAAAAATCGGACTGCCCGACTTTTATAAACGTATCGAGTTCTGCTGTTTTAGCCGAGGTTATAGGTACTGCTACATATTCGGCCTCTAAAAGCGCGCTTGCTTCTTTTACAAAAATTCTCGCGCTTGAAAATCCCGATGTTTATGTGGGACTTATATTACCGGGGTTTTCGGGCACGGATATTTTTAGGGAGCAAAATATATCGCAAAAGGAATATAGCTTAATTTATAAACTTTGCACCCCACCCGACAAAATGACCGAAAAAATGCTTAAAGCAATTATAAAACGCAAAAAAATATCTGTTATAGGCAAGGACGCAAAGGCAATGAGCTTTTTTGGAAAACTTTGCCCGCAAACGACAAATAAGCTGATTGCAAAAATATTAAAGAGCGCAAACATGGATATTTTTTCGGACGTGTTTGATTGATAAAAAGTATAAAAAGTGCCGCTATAGGTTGATTATCAACACTTAGCGGCTTTTTTATTTATATAAAATTATATTTTACAACAAAACAAATGGCTTTTCGGACGATGCCAAAACTTTTTCGAGCATGCCGTCCTTTTTAACATACCCCACAATAACGTTTTTCCCGCCGCTAACGACGCGCACGTTGCGAGCAAACGCCCTATCGTAATCGACTTTAAATTCTTCCTTATTATCCGTAACGGAAAGTATTAACAGCCTACCTTCTTTTACCGCTTTTTGATATTCGGGCGGACATTTTGTAAACAAACAACGCGCTAAAAGCATAACGGCATTGGCTTTTCCGTTTAAAATTTGTTCTAAAACAATACGTTCACCATGGCTTTGAAAACCCGACAAAACTGTGACAGTGTTGTCATTTTTAATTTCAGCCGCCCATTTTGCGCTTTTTGCATTTAGTTTTGCGTCTTCGGTATCGGAAGATAAAAATGCAATAAGGTCGTTTTCGAGCAGCTTTTTATTACCTATGTAATTCATAATTATCCGCCTTTATATTTTTTAGGCATTAAAGCAATTTTAACAAAGCTTTAATTAATTTACAAAATACTGTAACTTGGTCGATTGTTTTAACTGCAAATATTTTACAGGTATTTTTTAAGATCATCTACGCGGTCGAGCTTTTCCCAAGGGAATTCATCGCGACCAAAATGACCGTAAGCCGCAGTCTTTTTATAAATAGGCTTTCTTAAATCTAATGTTTTTATGATGGAATAAGGTCTTAAATCGAATTCTTTTGATATAATTTCGCAAATGCGCTCGTCGGAAACAGCGCCCGTACCCTTTGTGTCTACAAACAGCGAAACGGGTTTTGCCACGCCAATTGCGTAAGCCACTTCAATATGACATTCTTTTGCAAGCCCAGCTGCTACAATGTTTTTTGCTACATATCTGAGCATATACGAAGCGCTTCTATCTACTTTAGTGGGGTCTTTTCCGCTAAAAGCACCGCCGCCGTGAGCACAGCTGCCGCCATAAGTATCGACTATAATTTTTCTCCCCGTCAAACCGCTATCGGCATGGGGGCCGCCCATTTCGAACCTGCCTGTGGGGTTAATGTAATACTTAGTATTTTCATCGACAAGCGTGCCGGGTACAATTGCATCTATAACGTATTTTTTTATGTCGGCGCGTAACTGCTCGGTAGTAACGTTTTCGGCATGTTGCGAAGAAACTACAACAGTATCTACCCTTAAAGGCGTTCTTCCGTCGTATTCTACGGTAACCTGCGTTTTTCCGTCAGGACGAAGATAATGCAATGTGCCGTCCTTTCTTACATCGGTTAAACGCTTAGCCAATCTGTGGGCAAGCGTTATTGGCAAAGGCATATATTCGGGCGTTTCGTCTGTGGCGTAACCGAACATAAGTCCTTGATCGCCTGCGCCTAAAAGGTCTGCGGTTTCGCCGCTTTCCCTATGTTCTACGGAGTTGTTAACTCCCAAAGCAATATCCGGGCTTTGCTCTTTAATTGTTGTTAAAACAGCGCAAGTATCGCAATCGAAACCGTATTTTGCACGGTCATAACCTATTTCACGTATTGTTTCGCGCGCAATATGCGGTATATCGACATAACATTCGGTTGTAATTTCACCCGTTACCAAAACCATACCCGTGGTAGCAATACATTCGCATGCAACCCTTGCGTTTTCGTCGTGTTTTAAAATTTCATCTAAAACGGCATCGGAAATTTGGTCGCAAATTTTATCGGGATGCCCTTCTGTTACACTTTCGCTTGTAAAAAATTTTCTCATACCTATATATGCGCTTTACTTAAAGCGCTCTCCGTGTTTTATTTGTGGTCAATATTTCTTTATATTTATATCACTTTTTAAAACATTTGTCAAATAATAATAATTGTGTTAAAATA
>CAZPFZ010000217.1:0-2742 GCA_964585955.1 uncultured Acidiphilium sp. | reverse complement strand
ATTGTGAAGAATGTATATATCATGGAGACTCTGGAGAGTGCAAAAATGAAGAATATTAAAAATCAATACTGTAGAAGATTTAGAGGGCTTGCCAAAAGATAACACTTTAGGAGAGCTAAAGTTAAATGATTGGTACTTGCTAGATTTTGAAAAAATAAAAAATGAGCTAGGGTATGATGCTATAGAGGTCATGGCTGGAAGTGGTAAAGGCTTATACTATGCATTGTATGGCTGGGATTGTGACAGGATTCTGATCATGAATCCTGACATAGTTGTCATATAAGTAGATTGAGAGACGTGTAACAGCGTCTCTTTTTTTGTGCCTAAAAGCGAGCATACGGCAGCAGTGCTATGGGGGTGGCGCACCGTGGCGCTATTTTAAACAGAAAACTCTGGCATTACAATAGCCATATATTGAATCGTGAATTTAACAAAAGGGGAGGTAAACACATGGAATACGCTAATTTTGTTAAGCCAGAGCTGGCTGTATTAGTTCCAGCATTGTATGGAGTAGGAGCAATGCTTAAGAAATCAGAGAAAGTAAAAGATAATCATATCCCTTTAGTTCTGACAGCTGTGTCATTAGTGCTTAGCTGCTTGTATGTACTGGGTACAGAGGGCATTACTACAGGTAGCATATTTACAGCCATTGTACAGGGCTTTATCTGCGCAGCGGCTACAGTGTATGGGAATCAGGTATATAAACAGACCACTAAAGACGAATAAGAGGGAAATTACAAATGATTGACTGGGGAAATGTGATCGTAGCTTTTATGTCTCTAGTTGGTACTTTGATAGGTTCATACAGTGGCATGAGGTTAATGAGCTACAGAATAGAGCAGCTGGAGAAAAAAGTAGACAAACATAATCACTTTGCTGAGAGGATGCCAGTATTAGAGGAGCAGATCAGGGTGATTATGAAAGACCTAGAAAAATGAGGTGTAAGCATGTTAGTAATTGACGTTAGCAAGTGGCAAGAAAACATAGACTTTAAAGCAGTAAAAGCGGCTGGTGTAGAGGGCGTAATAGTAAGAGCTGGCTATGGAACTACCAAAGACGCATATTTTAACAAGAATATGGACGGTGCTATAGCAGCTGGCTTACAGGTAGGCGTTTATTGGTTTATGTATGGTGCTAACAATGCCAGAGCGGTAGCCAATGCTAAGAAGTGCTTAGAGCTTATAGCTCCATATAAGGACAAGATAACTCTTAAGGTATGGAGTGACTGGGAGTATGACAGTGATGAAAAGGCAGCTGGGCAGACAGTGGCAAGCCGTACAGAGTTTGTAAGGCTGTTTAATCAGACCATACAGGACGCTGGATATAGCGCTGGTACATATCTGAATATTGACTATTATAGAAACCATTTTGACATGAATGTCATTAAAAAGTGGGATATATGGCTGGCTGACTACTCAGGTGAGTGTGATTATCCTTGCACCATGAGACAGTACACCTCTAAAGGTGCTGTAAGCGGCATTAAGGGCAATGTAGACATGAATACGTATTTCGGCAAGCCTACACAGACAGTATATACGGAGGTCAAGACAGTGAGTATTAAGTTAACAGTGTTAAGACAGGGCGCTAAGAGTGAAGAAGTAAAGACAGTGCAGCGCATCCTTAAGGATATGGGTTACAAGGGGAAAAACGGCAAAGTGTTAGCCATAGATGGCGATTTTGGAGCAAATACAGCCTATGCAGTCAGCAATTTCCAGAAAAATGAGGGATTAGTAGCTGACAAGATCATAGGAGCTAAGACATGGGAACACTTGCTTAAATAAGCAGCACGTTACTAAAGATAAAAGGGTGAGACAATGCAGATCATACAAAAGAAAATTGAGGACTTAGTGCCTTATGAGAATAACCCACGTATAAATGACGAGGCTGTAGAGTATGTGGCTGAGTCAATTAAAGAGTTTGGTTTTAAAGTGCCTATAGTAATAGACAAAAATAATGTAATTGTATGCGGTCACACAAGATATAAGGCAAGTATGGAGCTGGAGCTTAAAGAAGTGCCTTGTATCATTGCAGACGATTTAACGCCAGAGCAAATTAAGGCGTTTAGAATCGCAGATAATAAGACAGCAGAGATAGCTACATGGGATATGGAAAAGCTGGAGCTGGAAATGGACGAACTAGCCTCTTTTGATATGCCTCTATTTGGATTTAATGGAGGGGGGGGTAAATTTCAGGGCAGTGATGAAACGGAAATTATCGAGGATGAGTATGACGTGGAGCTACCTGAAGAACCCAAAGCAAAGCAAGGCGATATATACCAGCTTGGCAACCATAGGCTAATGTGTGGGGATAGCACCAATATTAAGGATGTTAACAAGCTGATTGCTGGAGAAAAAATAGAATTATTGTTAACTGACCCACCTTACAACATGGGATATAGTGGCGCTGGAATCATAAAAGAAAGCACAAAAAACGTAAAAGAACGCATCAAAGATATTATAGACTTTGATGCTTTTAGTATAAGTTATCTGGCGAGTATGGATATAGGTAGCGCCTATATTTTTACTTCAAAAGACTTAATACCTGATTATTTTAAGATTTTTGATGGGTGGAAATTTAACATTTTAACTTGGGTAAAAACAAACAACCCTCCAATGTGCAACAACAATTTTTTACCAGACATAGAATATATGCTTTATTTCCATAAGAGCAAAGGCAGAGTGTGGAACAATGGGCTAAGACCGTTAGATATATACAGAAAAGCATACTTTTCTAGTCGAACAG
>CAZPFZ010000216.1:0-2762 GCA_964585955.1 uncultured Acidiphilium sp. | reverse complement strand
AGTAATTCTTTTTGCTCTATAATTGATAGTATTTTACCTAATTCAAAACATAGATTCTATAATAATATAAGAGAAATTGATTTTTCAAATTCCGATAGGAACATAATTAAAAATGCATTCGCCCTCTCTAATGCCATCATTAATAAATTGGGAATTAATATATTGATATCAGCAGATTGGTTTGGATTCAATTCTGGGAAAGAAGAACCATACGATATTGAAATTAATGGCAAACTTTTTTCTTTGAAAGAAGATAGTTTCATACTTGAAAATATGGGACTATATAAATTACTCAATTGTTATACTGGATCGAATTATAAAAAAAGACATATTTTTGAAGATTATGCTGCAAATGAATATTGTAATTGGTTTAATATAACATGGGATTGTTTAATTACCTATCTAAAAAGTAACAATAACACTTGGAACTACATAAATCCAAATAATAAGACAAAAAGAGCGACCATCTCATTAAATCATAATGGTTTGCAATTTGACTATTATGAGGGAAATAATCATGAAACTAATTTTCTTCCACTTCAATGTCAGCTTTCTACATTTAAAAGTCAGACGACTTCCCATACAAGAGAAGGTGTTTTTGCAAAATTTATTAACAACCAACTTGATACAAATACAAAATATAATGAGGCGAAGAAACAATGTGCTATAGTTGCTTCAAATAAATTGGCTAATGAATTAATGCAAAATCTTAATTACTCATCTGGAATAGCTCGTTTTTTGCGTATTCATGAACATTCCTACTATTATGCTAAAACAACCTCTCTTGGTGTTGAATTATATGAAGTTCCATCTAAAGACACATTTATCTCTACTATTCAAATAACATCTATAATTGGAAGCGTTCCCGATAAACAAGCAAATATATTAACTACAATTAAAAATATTGAAACCAATCAAACTTTAGTTTTGAGAAACGAATGTAGATTTAGTCACGGTCAGTTTAATGGAACACCTGAAGCAAAATTATATTATGAACATGGTGGTTCTCTTGAAATAATTTATAAAAAAATATAGTTTTAGTCGCTAAAAATATAGGGCACATCTTATTCAAAGATGTGCCCTTTTCATATAAAACTTATTTGAAATATTTATTCCAGTTTTCACTCAATCTCATTGCTATATTGTATGCCAATACACACGGAACAGCGTTACCAATAATTTTATAAGCATCACTAGAACTTACTGCAACATTATGGGGTGTTTTAGGTAAAATAAATTGATAATCGTCAGGAAATGTTTGAATTCTCGCACATTCTCGAATCGTTAATCTCCTTTCCATTTTCCCTAAAAATAATTCTTCGAAATGTTTCCCGCCATGTTCTGCGCTTAATCTTCTAAATTCTATATTTCCGTGATGCTCAGATCGAATTGTTGGAGAAATTGAATTAAGTTTAATTTCAACATTACCTTGCCCTCGTGGCATATATTTAGCCTTAGAATATTTTGTTTGTGAAATATCTAAAGCTACATCTGGTTCTAACAAATCCTCTAAAATTTCATTACATGTTACAAAATCGTGCAAGTCGCTTCCTTTAATTGTAAAATTATGCGTTCTTGGAGGATAAGGATCATAATCGTCAGAAATTATAGATTGAGATAATTCTACAAGTGCAATATCTTTTAAAGCAGACTTCTTAAAGCCAAAGAATATAACACGTTCTCTGGACTGAGGAACTCCATAATCTGCAGCATGAAGAACCCTTGCAGGTAAAACCAAATATCCTCCATCTGCCGCATCTGCAAAATCATGTTCTATTATTTCTTTTACATCTTCCAAACTAGTTAATCCTTTAACATTTTCAGCAATGAATATTTTAGGTTGTACGATCGTGACAACATCTCGCATCCACATATAAAGTTGTCCTCTACTTTCTGTAGATGGCTCACCTATTTCTAATTTACCTCCATTATGACTTTTTTCAGAGTTAAATCCTTTTCTTTTACCTGCGACTGAGAAATCTTGACATGGAAAACCTCCTGTAACTATATCGATATTGTCAGGAAAACTTTTTTCTCCAGCTCTTGCTCTTTTTACCAAATCAACGATGCTCTCAATATGGTAAATATCATTTGCATTATCATAAAAATTTGAAAAATAAGAAACCCAAGCAGCCTTTGCGTCTGGTCTAATATCATTTGCAAATACTGTTTTAAAGCCTGTAGGCTTAACTTTTACCCATTTATCATGATCCTCCATTATCCAGTTGGGATGAATTCTCTCATTTATAGAATTCTTCAAGCAAATAAAATTGCCCTCAAAACCTATATCCATTCCTCCGCAACCGCTAAATAAAGATAACACCCTCATTTAAATATTCTCCTTTTTAAATTCTACTATATCTTCTATTTTGCAATTCAAAGCATTGCATATTTGCGCTAACACATCTGTATTTATATTTTCACCTTTAACAAGTTTTGCAATTGTTGATTTACTAAGCTTTGTAATTTCATGTAAATATTTTTTTATAGCCCTTTATCGATCAGTAACATCCATAGTGGATTATATGAAAAAGCCATAAAAGCGCCTCCTATTTTTTTATTATGCCATATTTTTTTGAAAAAGCAATATTTATGTTCGACTTCTCGTGATTCTTTGATTTCACGAATATGTGGTTTTATAGGTTAATAGTTAATAGTCGCTTCATATTCTATTGGTTTGAACGTCACTTTTAAGACTAACTGTTTTTCAATTGCTTTTATAAGCAAGTCGGCAATATCGAATACGGACATTTCATATAAAT
>CAZPFZ010000215.1:0-2806 GCA_964585955.1 uncultured Acidiphilium sp. | reverse complement strand
TTTTTCGCTTTTTCGATTTATTGAGCAAACTAAGATACTATTAACCGATATTAAAGCCGCAAACAATGTTAATTTAGATAGTATCTTAGTTTGCTCAATAAATCGAAAAAGCGAAAAATGGTATACAACAATTAACAGATTACGCGAAGGAAAAATCTTAAAAAAAATCAAAAAATTAAATCCCGGAATTTATGAAAAAATAGAAAGGATAAGAAATAATGAGTAAATGTATAGGATGTGGAGTTAAAATCCAAACAACTGACCCATTAAAAAAAGGATACACACCTGAAATAATTTTAATTGAACAAGGTGAAGAAGTATATTGTAAAAGATGTTTTGATATTAGACATCATAATAAACTATATGACACAATAATAACAGATGAATACTATTACCAAAATTTAAGTTTCATTAAAGATACAAAATCATTAATCATATATTTAGTAGATGTATTAAATATTGAAACATCATTCATCCCTAATTTAAAAGATATTATTGGCAATAATCCAATATTAATTCTAATTAATAAAATTGATGTAATGCCTAAATCATTAAAATTAAAAAACATTGAAAAATATACTTTTGATTATGCGAAAACTAATAATCTTAATATTATTGGCACAATGTTAATAAGTTCAAAAAATAAAAAGAATATTGGCGAAGTAATCGAAAGAATCAAACATTTAAGAATCAAAAAAGATAAAGCCGCTTATTATAAACCAGGCTATAAGCCAGGTGTAACCGACATAAAAAGAGAAAAAAGATTTGACGATTGTTATGTGATGGGATGTACAAGCGTCGGAAAATCAACTTTTATCAATGCTTTAATTGAATATACAAATCCAAATATAAAAAATCGTTTAACAACAAGCAATCAATATCATACAACCCAAGATATGATTAAAATCCCATTAGATGATAAAAATTATATTATCGATACTCCAGGAATTATTAATAAAACTAGTTATTGTGCGTATTTAGATCATCAATCACAAAAAATAATCACACCAGCTAATTATATTAAACCTCGAACTTACCAATTAAATCCTAATCAAACAATATTTATTGGTGGTCTTGCGAGAATTGATTTTAGCGAAGGCGAAAATATCAGCGCATCATTCTATCTTGCGAACGACTTATACCTTCATCGTACAAAACTTGAAAAAGCTGATTCAATTATTGAAAAAATGAATTATCAAGCAACAGAAGAACAAACAAACAATTTATTAGTTCCCCCTTTTACAACAAAAGAAGTAGAACGCTTAGGGGAAAATATTTCAACAGAATATTTCATTCAAGATACAACAACTAAACCATATGATTTAGAATTTCCTGGTTTAGGTTTTGTTCATCTTAATGGTAAGAATCTAAGAATTAAAGTAACATTCCCTCAAAATGTCAAAATAAAATTACGTGAAAGCATTATTTAAAATGGAAAATTTAACAATATATCAAGAAATTAATCATCATTTTCAAAAATATCATCAAGAAAAACGATTTGAACATTCAAAAAATGTTGTTAAGATGGCTTTAAAATTAAATGAAATCCATAAACTTTATTTAAAAGAATCACAAATCATAATCGCTGGATTGCTTCATGATTATGCGAAAGCATATCCCCTTGAAGAACAAAAAGAAATCCTAATTGAACAAATTAATAATAAAATAATCAATGTTGATTTAAATGAAATTTTAAAAGCACCACTTATTTGGCATGGATTTATCTGCCCGGAAATAATCAAACAAAAATTTAAAATTCAAGATGAATTTATTTCTGACGCAATCTTTTATCATACAACTGGCAAGCCAATGATGAGCAATTTAACAAAAATAATCTTTTTAGCAGACTATATTGAACCATCAAGAACATTTAGTGAAGCAGAAAAAGTAAGAAATATCGCTTATAAAGATCTTGATCATGCAATTGAAGAATGCTTAAAAAACACTATTCAATATTTAGAAGAAAAAAAGGAATTTATTTATCCTTTAACTCTAGAATCTTATCAATATTATACAAGGAGAAAAGAATGCTAAATCGTGTTTTAAAAATCTTAGAAAAAGCGATTGTAAAAGATATTATCGTATATGATGTTCAATCTATAACTCCATATTACGATTATGCAATTATTGCGAGCGTTAATTCAAATCGTCAAGGTGCAGCCACAATCAATTATTTAAAAAAAGACATGCAAGAATTTCCTGGAATTGTTAAAAGTGTAAGCACTTCAAACGAAAGCGGTTGGTTTTTAATTGATTTAAATGAAATCGTTGTTCATATTTTTGTTGGAGAAGAACGCACAAAATATAACTTAGATGGTTTATATTTTCATTTGCCAAAGAAAATCATCGAATAAAAAACTATGCAAAAAAAGACATCTAATTTCATATACTATTTTGAAAGGAAAAAGATATGAAATTAACAGAATTAATGTCTAAAGATATTATAAATGATGAAGATGGCTCAAAACTTGGGAAAATATGTGATTTAGAATTAGACACAACAACAGGTACAATTCAAAATATCATTATTAATCGAGGCTTTAAATTTAATAACTTATTTACAAGTAAAGAAGCTGCTTTCATTCCTTATAATAAAATAATAAAAATTGGCAATGATGTTGTTATTGTCGATTACCCTAAAAAAATCAAAAAAATCACTTCTGATAACTAAGAGGACATCATGATAAAAATTGAAACTTTATGCGAAAGAATGGCTAATACTTATCTTATAAGTAACGATAAAGAGATATTAATCATTGACCCAGCAGTTGAACTTAGAACAATCAAACAAATCATCAATAAATAT
>CAZPFZ010000214.1:0-2815 GCA_964585955.1 uncultured Acidiphilium sp. | reverse complement strand
AATATATTCTGTTTTAAAAGAAATATGCGGAGAGCCAACTTTTATGGGATATGCATTTATATTTTGGGCACAAACGCAAAATACAGGCTTGCGGTTGCCGGTACCGAACGGTTCGAGAAGGTTGAGTTCTTCGGCAAAACTTTCTTCAAATTTTTGCGTTAAAAGCTCGTCCGCTTGCGTTTTATAAACAAAATAGCTCTCATCGTAATTTTGCTCTATAATGCGAGCAAAAGCTTGCTCGAAAACGGGTAAATTTTCTTTTGAAACGGTAAGACCTGCGGCTTGAGCGTGTCCGCCAAAGCCTATTAAGTAATCTTTGCATTCATTTATAGCTTGAAAAATATTAATACCTTCTATACTACGGGCAGATCCGTGGTAGTTTCCGTCCTTTTCGGTAAATAAAATTACAGGACGATTATATTCTTCAACTAACTTTGCGGCAACAATGCCGACTAAGCCACCATTCCAATTTTTATCGGCAAGCACTATACATTTTTTATGTAAGCCGCCTTCGGCAAGCTTAGCTTTTGCGCTTTTAAAAAGCAAATCACACTCAGCTTGACGTTTGACGTTATATTCGTTAAGTTTATCGCAACCAAGAGAAATGAGTTCGGGATCTTCTTCGAGCATAAGGCTTAACGCGCATTTAGCATTGCCCATACGCCCTGCCGCGTTGATGCGAGGTGCAACCGTGAACGCAATACCCGTTGAAGTTATTTCCTTTAAACCGCTTTTTTCTATAATACCTGATAAAGAGGCATGCGGATGATTTTTTATTACCTCTAATCCTTCAAAAACAATGTCTCGGTTTTCGCCGAGTAAAGGCATGCTATCGGCAATGGTTGCAACGGCAACCAAATCGAGATACCTATTTGCCCTTTCGCCTATAAGTGCATAAGCTAATTTATACGCAACGCCGGCGCCGCATAATACATCGCAAGGATATTCTTGCTGTTTAATTTTGCAATTTATTATGGTGCAATCGGGTAATTCTTCGGGGAGTTCGTGGTGGTCGGTTACTATAACGTCCACACCGACGTCCTCTATAAAACATACTTCTTCTTTACAACTAATGCCGCAGTCAACGGTTATAACAAGATCGGGTTGATATTCTTCAAGCATTTTTTCAACCAAATCATGTGTAAGACCGTAACCGTCAGAGCGTTCGGGAATAACGGTAAAAACGTTTTGCAAACCGAAATCGCGCAAAGCATTTGTTAAAACAGTTGAAGCACAAATACCATCGGCGTCGTAATCGCCAAAAACCACAACAGTTTCGCCATATTCTTTTGCGGCGGTTATGCGCTCCACCGATTCGCGCATGCCGGAAAGTTTAAACGGATCATTAAAATTCGCTTTACCGGGGCGCAAAAATTTAAAAGCTTTTTCGGGAGTATCGACCCCGCGCGAAAACAATATTTCGGCAAGTTTTTCGGATATGCCGCATTTTTGAGAAATTGCGGAAACGCTATTAAGTTGTTCGGTTGTTAAGGGGGTACGAAAAACGATCATAAATAGCCTCCGCAAAGTTAATCTTTTTTAATTTAAAAAAACATAAAGCGGGCAGGAAAAATTCCCACCCGCCGATAAGCAAAAGTATTATTATGCTTTTTTGTTTGATTTTGCTTTATCACGAGAGTTTTTGAATAAAACCCAAAGCGACGGAGCAAGACAAAGAGCAGAATATAATCCACCGATAAGACCGAATACAATGGGAAGAATAAATTCGCGGATTGTTGATACAGAGAATATCAATGCGAAAACCATTATAAATGTGGTCAAGCTCGATAAGAATACTTTAATGAAAGAATGTTTAACTGAATAGTTAGCTAACTCGGCATTAGTTGCATACGCAAAAGCAACCGTTTTAGAACATTCTCTTACTTTATCGAAAATAACGATACTTGCGTTAATCGAATAACCGATGATGGTAATGATTGCGGCAATATAGGTTGCATTAACGGGAACTTGGAAAATAACCGTTAATGCTGTCATGAACAATACGTCGTGAATAAGGGCTATAACAGCAGCAATACTGCTAAGAACAGTAAACCTTATTATAATATAAACCAACATTACTATAATAGCAACAATGATAGCTATTATAGATGTTCTTAACAATGTATTAGAAGCAGTGGGACCTACGGCGTAAACACGTACTACAACTTCTTCTGCATTTTCGCTTGCAAGTTCGCTGTTAGCAGCAAAGAATTCTATTACGTGAGTTTCGAGATCTCCTCTTAATCCGTTAACAGTGGAATCATCATCGTCACCGTTTAAAGCGAATCTGTATTCGTCCCAATCGGCATCGTTGTTATCCATTTTCTTTCCGTCGTAAACGTAATTCAATCTAAATTCGTAAGTTACGCCGGCATCGGAAGGAGAAGAAAGCATTTGACCGGAAATATCGAATTTATTGTCTTCGATAAATTTGGTAAAGTCTTGTTCAAAAGCATTCTTTACAGAATCTTTAGTTGCGTATTCGCCAAGTTCTATTTCTATAGTTGCACCACCAGTGTAATCGATACCGAGGTTCATGCCCGAAACGAACATAAATACTACACCTAAAAGAATTACAACAATGCTTACTAACGAAATCCATTTACAGTTTTCGACCACTTTAAAGTCTTTTTTCATTAGTTTACTCATTTATCCAAACCTCCTTCTTCTCTTGTGAGGTTGAAGAATTTTGCTTGCTTTTCTTCATCGGTCATGGGCAACAAGAGATTTATTATTCCTCTCGTAATGAATATAGAAGCTACAAGCGATAAAACTATACCTATGAACAACGTTATAGCAAAACCTTTAATTGTAC
>CAZPFZ010000213.1:0-2838 GCA_964585955.1 uncultured Acidiphilium sp. | reverse complement strand
TATTTGATTAAAAAGCACACTTAGACGATTATATTAACCGCTAAAAAAGAGCGTTTACCACCCGCTCTTTTTCTTTCGTAAAACCATAGTGCACAAAACACGCAACTTATGCGTTTATTCACAATACTCTTTTATACTTGCTTCAAGTTTTGCTTTTATCTCAAGATTCTTTTCAAGTTTTTCTCTTTCTTTATCAACAACGGGCTTGGGTGCCTTAGCGGCAAACCCCGGGTTATTTAATTTATTTTGAGAAAAATTAACTTCATCGTTAACTTTATTAAGCTCGGATTTTAACCTTTCGAGTTCTTTATTAACGTCAACCAATTCGCCAAGCGGTACATAGATTTCATATCCGGCAAGCATAACAGATAAAACTTTTTCGTTTAAATCGCCTTTGCTTTTTATAAAGCTTATTGAGTTTACACCTGCAAGTTTTTCAATATATGAAGAAGTACGATTAATTAATTTTTTATCTTCGGTAACAACGTAAAGGTCGATTTTTTTCGACATCGGGGCATTAACCTGAGCGCGCAAATTACGCAATTCTTTTATAATTGCCATAACTGTTTCAGCTGCCGCTCTATCTTTACGATAAGCAAACTTGGAGTTGTATTTAGGATATTCAGAAACAACTATACTTTCGTTTACTTGAGGAATGTTGCTATATATTTCTTCTGTAATAAACGGTATTATAGGATGTAATAATTTTAAAGACTGTTTTAAAACATACACAAGAACGCTTACAGTATCACGCTTTACGGCATCGTCTTCAGAATATAGAGCTGGTTTAGATAATTCAATATACCAATCGCAAAAATCATACCATAAAAAGTCATGAGCCACAGATGCAGCAAGCCCAATTTCAAATTTTTCCATATTGAGCGTTACCTTTTTAACGGTTTCGTTCAACTTTGAAATAATCCATTTATCTGCAACGGTAAGTTTGCAATCGCTTAAATCTTTAACTTCAACATTTTCTGTATTCATTAATACAAAGCGGCTTGCATTCCAAAGCTTGTTGATAAAATTCCTTGTGCCTTCGATTTTATCCGTTGAAAAACGCGTATCGTTACCGGCTGAAACACCGTTAACAAGCGAAAATCTTAAAGTATCTGCGCCGTATTTATCAATTATTTCAAGCGGATCTATACCGTTTCCGAGCGATTTACTCATTTTGCGACCTTCCGCATCGCGTACTATACCGTGAATCAATACATCCTTAAAGGGAATTCTTCCGGTGTGTTCCAATCCGCTGAATATCATTCTGGCAACCCAAAAGAAAATAATATCGTATGCGGTAATCAACGTATCTGTGGGATAAAAATATTTATAATCTTCTGTTTGTTCGGGATATCCTAGCGTAGAGAATGGCCACAATGCAGAAGAAAACCAAGTATCTAAAACATCTTCATCTTGATAAAAATGCGTCTTCCCACACTTAGGACAAACTTCGGGAGCCTTTTCGGCAACAACAAGCTCACCGCAATCAGCACAATAATATGCAGGAATACGGTGTCCCCACCATAACTGTCTTGAGATACACCAATCTTTAATGTTTTCCATCCAGTTATAGTAAATTTTTGTGAATCTTTTGGGCGTAAACTTTATGCTCTTATTTTTTACAACTTCTATTGCCGGTTTGGCAAGACTTTCCATTTTTACAAACCATTGTTTTGAAACAATGGGTTCTACTGTGGAATGACAACGATAACAATGCCCCACGTTATGCGTGTGCGGTTCGATTTTCAACAAAGAACCACACGCCTTTAAGTCTTCGACTATTACTTTACGGGCTTCATAACGATCAAGTCCTTGATATTTACCTGCATTTTCGTTCATTGTTCCGTCATCGTTCATAACACGTATTACAGGTAAATTATGACGCAAACCTACTTCAAAGTCGTTAGGATCGTGCGCTGGGGTAATTTTTACAGCACCCGTTCCAAACTGCATATCTACATAGGAATCGCCAACAATGGGTATTTCTTTATCCAACAAAGGCAAAATAACCGTTTTGCCTATTAAAGAGGTATAGCGTTTATCCTTAGGGTTGACCGCAACAGCAGTATCGCCAAGCATGGTTTCAGGTCTGGTGGTAGCTACAGTTATATAACCATCCTCGCCTTTAATTTTATATTGCAAATGCCAAAAATTCGAAGCCTCGTCACTATACTCAACCTCTGCATCCGATAAAGCGGTTTTACAGCAAGGGCACCAATTAATTATTCTCGATCCCCTGTAAATCAAACCTTTATTGTACAATTTCACAAAAACAGAAGTAACAGCTTTTGAGCAATTTTCATCCATAGTAAATGATAACTTAGACCAATCACAAGAAGCTCCCAAGCTTTTTATTTGTTTTACTATTCTGTCGCCATACTGTTTTTTCCAATCCCAAGCACGCTCTAAAAATGCTTCACGACCTATTTCCTGTTTTGTTTTGCCTTCTTCTTTCTTTATTTTTTCAACAATTTTTACCTCGGTTGCTATAGACGCGTGATCAGTTCCGGGTAACCATAAAGCCTCGTACCCTTGCATACGCTTAAATCTTATAACCGAATCTTGAAGCGTCATATTCAAAGCATGGCCTATATGAAGCTGCCCCGTAATGTTAGGCGGAGGCATAACTATAGTGTATGGTAATTTCTTTTCGTTAGCGTGAGCTTCAAAATATTTTTTTTCAAGCCATTCGTTATAAATTCTTTCTTCAAAATCTTTTGGATTATACGTTTTGTTAAGTTCCATAAAAAAAGTAGTTCCGCCTTAAAAATTATTCACGTTTCGCACCAAGTGCGATAATTTAATATGCCTATTATACAACATATATAACTACTATAC
>CAZPFZ010000212.1:0-2838 GCA_964585955.1 uncultured Acidiphilium sp. | reverse complement strand
ACATTATATTCGCCTTCTTTCTGAAGCAAAATATTTCAGTGAAGAAATAATTGGCCAAGAATCAATTTATAAAAACGTTATTGATTCTGTAACATTAGATAAAGTTGGCGTATATTTAGGCTATTATCATCTTGAACTCGAAAAAATTCAAAAAGAAACTTTTTATCATCATGCGAGCGAATATATTTGTAAACGTGCATTAGAAATAAAAGGGGATCGATTATATTTTCGGATTCATTATGGAGAATTTTCTAATAAAAAGATTTGGTATAATTTAAGAAGAATTAAAAGCTTCAAAGAGTATAATATTATTTTAAGTGAAATTGAAATAGACACAGAAATAGGATTAAAAAAATTTATTAGCGATCTTGATCGCTTACATGCATTAGGATTTAAGATTTTTGTTGATTCTTCTGTATATTCTTCTATTATGATGAATGATATTGTTTCACATTTTGAAGGAATATATGTCGAAGATTATGAAATGAGTATCGGTGATGCTGATAACGATAGTTTATTAAAAGCAGTTTTAACATTCTATCTAAAAGAAAATAAACTGATACTTTTACATCAAATGGATAATTATTATCAATTCAAAGATCCAAATATTCTATATATTAACGAAATTATAAAACCACAGGAGAATTAAAATGAAAAAAGTTTTGAAAAAAATCGGTAACTTTTTTGCGACATTCATTTTTCCACGAAAAATGGCTAACTATACAAAAATGAGCTTATTTTTTGGCTTTCTATTATTCATTTGTTGCTTGATGTTTAGTTTCGCATCATCAAATATGAACGCAAAAGATTATGTTATTGATTTATATGGCGATAAATATTTTATCGATAATACAAGTCATAATTACAAATTAGCTACTGGATCAAGCAATTTACCAGAATTAGAACTTGTTAAAGATACATCAGGAAATTACCAATACGCAATTTGTGAAAATTTACCTGTTGTCGATGGAAAAACAAAATATGAATATGACTATGTTTTAGAAGACCAAAAAGACAATAAATCAAAAATACTTTTAAAAATGGTTTATGAATTAGATTACTATGAAGACGAAAAAGTTGATAATCCTAAAATTCCAACCGATTTTCAAGGAACATATTTGATTTATGAAGGTGAAACACGTCATATTATTGAAGTAATAAACGACGGTAAAGGTTATTATAATGGCAAAAAAGCTAATTTTGAATATAGTATTGGTACTGATAACCAAAGAATGATTAAATCAGAAACAGAAAAATTAATGATTGAAATAAAAATTGATGATGAAAACAATTATCAAGTAAATGTCAAAAATGAAGATAATACTTTAACAATTAACAAAGTTGAACGTTTGTTTTCATCAAATACATTAAAACATTTTGATTTCTATCAATATTTACAAGAAAAACCAACACTTAATGAAAATGAAAATGAACTATTAATTATTTTTACCAAAACATTAGTATATCCATTATATAATCGTGGATTAACATCAATAGAAGGCCAAGAAAACTTCAATTATTTAGAAACAACCAATACAAAAGGTGATCCAACCCATTTTATTTATAATTATTATCTTCCTGAAGATGAAATTAAAAATGATGTAAATGATCCAAAGACATGGACACAAAAATCATCATATGGAAAGAAAAAAGAAATCAATGGAACAGAATATATCGCTTATCCTAAAGAATTAGTTGATTCACTAGCGGAAATATTCGCTTATAATACACCAATAATTTCTTATGCATATGCGGAAAGTGCTAAAATTGACATTTTAAATGTTAAAGCCGATGTAGTTGTAAATAATTTAACAACATTTTTAATTGATAGTTGGACTTCAAGCGCAAAATATCAAACTTCATGTTCGGGTGGATTCTTCTTTGGATTTATTTTGCCAATTTTATGTGTATGTATTACTTGGTTAATGTCTAAGAAAAAAGGTGTCCTTAAGACATTTAAAGAATATTTCAATTTAGCTGCCCTTACTTATGTTTTACCTTCTGTTATTTGCTTTATCTTAGGATTCTTCATTCAATATATCCAATTTGTTTATTTTACGCTTTTACTCCAATTAGGTTTTTATATTGTTGCGGCCTATAGAATTAATACAATGCCACAAGATGGTTATAGGACAACACCAAAAACATATATTAATGGAAAAGAAAGTGGTTATGGGACATTAACTCTTGATTCAAATAATGATAATGATTTAAACAATGAAAGTAATCAAGAAGAAATAAAAGAAGAAAATCAAGAAATAGAAGATGATTCTAGTAATTTAATCGGTTAATTTTGTTCTAAAATTTCATTATCCACCATATTAATTACTATATAATATGGAGGATAAACTTATGAAAAAAAATCAATTTGCTTTAATTTTTTTAACCGTTGTAACGATGTTAGCGGTTTGGTACATTAAATCACCTCTAGAAGCTAGTAATAATAGCACTAATGATCAACCTGCATCCACAACTAGACTACAAGCTATTACAGATATGCGTGAAGCATTGAGAAACGAACGATTAATTGAAGTAAACTCATTTAATCAAATTATTGCCTCAAGCGAAACATCAGTCCTTGAAAAAGAAGCCGCAACAATTTCTTTAAAAGAACTTTCAAGTCTTACAGAAAATGAAGTTTTGTTAGAAGTAGAAATTATTAATTTAGGATATCGTGATGCATTTGTCCATATTGACGATGACTGCATTAACGTATTAGTCGTTAAGGATAATTTTTCTGCGACTGAGGCTTTAGATTTAATTGATGTTGTAAATTTAAAATTTGTTTCATCTACAAAAGAAGTAATCGTTACACATAAAACTGAATCAGAATTAAAG
>CAZPFZ010000211.1:0-2846 GCA_964585955.1 uncultured Acidiphilium sp. | reverse complement strand
CACTTGATTATGATTTTAAAAAGATATATAATATTCTATATTTATAAAAAGGGAAAAATATGCTGGATATTTTAATCGACTCACTATCGGACAGTTTAAAAATATTTTTATTTGTGCTTATTTTTAACTTCATTTTTTCGTATATTGAAAAGATCATTGTTAAAAAAAAGCTATCGGTAGGATGGTTTTCGGTTCCGCTCGGCGCGGCTTTGGGATTATTGCCGCAATGCAGCTTTTCGATTATTGCAAGTGAAAATTATAAAAAACAAAAAATAACGGCAGGCACGCTTTTAGCTGTTTTTGCCGCAACAAGTGACGAAGCTTTACCTATATTACTTTCGGATAAAAGCAAATTACCAAACGTTATTATTTTACTTGCCGCTAAATTTGTTATTGCAATAGTTATAGGATATTTATGCGATTTGATTTTTATAAAACAAACACGCGATATTTTTAACAATGAAAAGCATGTACAAAAGTCACAAACGGCCTCTTTTGAAAACAATGACTTGCAAAAGAACCAAAGCGTTGTAACAAGCACACATGATCACGAGTATAGCGAGTGCCATACTCACACTGACAATGCATGCTGTTCGCATTCAGAACATCATTTTTTCAGTTGCAAAAATGCTTTTATAAATGAGCATTTATTGCACCCTCTTTACCATTCATTGAGAGTATTTGTTATAGTTTTTATATTAAATATATGCTTTGCCCTTTTGATATACTTTATTGGAGAGCAAAGATTATCCGATTTTTTGCAAACTAATGCATACCTTGCGCCTTTGTTTTCGGTTTTGGTCGGTTTTATACCCAATTGTGCATCTTCGGTTATTATTTCTAAACTATACATTGCAAACAGCCTGTCTTTTGGGGCTTGCCTTGCAGGACTTATAGCAAACGCGGGGTTGGGAATAAGCGTATTATTCGGTAAAAACGCAAACATAAAAAACAACCTGAAAATTATAGGCATTTTGCTGTTGACCGCCCTAACTTCAGGTTATTTATCAATTTTAATTGAAAGCTTATAATACAACTTTAATTTGAAGCAATTTCTTTAGCGTAATCAACAATACCGGCTTTGTTTACATCCTTTTTGCAAACTGCATTACACTCACCTATTTTTACATTATCTTTATAAACATAAAACTTACCGATACAATCACCCTTTTTAAGCGGTGCTTGTATTTTTTTATCTAAAACACACTGTGTTTTTATGTTTTCTTTTATATTCTTTTTCCCGAATACATAAAAGTTTTTTTCAGGAATAACACATACATATTTTTCTTTTCCGCCTCTAACGGCTACTGTATTTTCATCACTTCCGTCAACAGATAAAACGCATTTTAAAGTAAAGTTATTAAAACCGTAATCAAATAAAGACGAAGTATCCTTTGACCTGACCTTAGAGTCCTTTTCGCCGATTACAACCGAAATAAGCCGCATTGCGCCCCTTTGCGCTGTTGCCGCAAGGCAAAAACCTGCCTCGTTTGTAAACCCCGTTTTACCGCCATCACAGCCGTTATAATATTTTATTAGTTTATTCGTATTGGTCATTTGTGTTTTTCTCCCGGCGGAATGTTCTATTTCGTCGAGATATATACTGCTGTATTTAAAATACAATGGATATTTTATAAGTTCAGAAAGCATCACGGCAACATCCTTTGCACTTGAATATTGCGTGGGTTTAGTAAACCCTGTACAGTTTGAAAACACTGTATCGCAAAGATTAAGTTCTTTTGCTTTTTCATTCATTTTAGCCACGGCATTTTCTTCACTTTGAAACAACCTTTCGGCTATAGCTACACTTGAATCGTTTGCAGACGATACTATAATGCTTTTAATAAGATCGCTTGCCGTATATACACTTCCGCCTTCAAGATAAACTTGAGAACCGCCCATTTTACTTGCATTTTCGCTAACCGTTATTTGTTCGTCTAAACAAAACTCGCCTTTCTGTTCTTTTTCAAAAGCTAAAATAAGCAACATAATTTTGGTCATACTCGCTATAGGTCTACGCATTTTTTCGTTTTTTGCATAAATAACCGTTTGCGTTGCATAATCACACAAATACGCGCTTTCCGCTTGCACGTTGCAACCACCTACTGAATTATCGGCAAATGCCTTAATTTTATTGGATACAATTACGTTAATAAGCGAATAACAAATTATTGCCGCGCACATAAAACAAATAATTTTTCTTTTTGTTTTCATAATACCTCCAGCCGCCACACGCCGCTTTTACAATAAGTTTTTGCAAAATTCAAAAAAATATGCCGCATTTTTTTCTTTCACATAAAATAGTTAAGCGGCCTTATAATAAGAAGTGGCGATAATATTTCCCACAACACCGAAAAAACACTTAGCATCACGCAAACAAGCATATAATACAAATAATTTTGCGCAATTACGCAATTTTTTGGCGTTTGTAATTGTTTTAACATAAAAGTTGAGCAAAATATATCCGATGCAATAACAAGGAGAGCAGACGGTAATACCACAAATAAACTTACAACTATCCCTGCAGCCGAATAAACAAGAACAAGGACCTTTATTGTGACACCTAAAAAAAATCCGCGGTAAATAAAAATTATAAAGTGAATGGGAAAGGTAAAAAAAGTAAACCCGCTTGCGAATAGTATAAAAAGAATAAAAATATCCGATAATAATTTAATTACATAATATGCCACGCTTGTTTCTTGAGTAAAATAATCAAACAATATTGACAAATTAAAAAAGAAACTTCCATCCGAAAGCTCATAAAACAACGCACTTATTAACCCTACCGCGAAAAAAGAAAAGCATATTATTAAATATATTTTTCCACTATACAATATTTTGCAAAC
>CAZPFZ010000210.1:0-2859 GCA_964585955.1 uncultured Acidiphilium sp. | reverse complement strand
ATTATGCTATTTACCCCTAACATAACTGCAACTACGCAAATGCCCCCCTTGAATATTTTACAAAAAACCTATTGAAAGAAGGCTTTTTGCTTGTATTAAATAAAAACATTACAAAATAAGTGAGGAAAAAAAATGCTAACTTATATGTCGGCAAAAGAAGCCGCCGAAAAATGGAACATATCGCAACGCAGAGTTTCGGTTTTATGCAGTGAAAACCGCATAGAAGGCGCAATGATGGTAGGTAATATGTGGATTATACCCGCAAATGCCGAAAAACCAACCGACAAACGCCTTGCTAAAAGCAACGAAAACAAGCAAACGCAATCTCATTTAAAGCCCTTTGTTAAGTGGGTGGGCGGAAAAAGCCGCTTGGTTGACGAAATAGAAAAGCACATAAGTAGCAGCGAAAAATTAACCAAATATGCCGAACCCATGGTGGGGGGCGGTGCGCTTTTATTTAGCGTTATTGAAAAGTTTAATTTTAAGCAGTTTTATATAAGCGACACAAACACTGAGCTTATAAACGCCTTTAACGTAATAAAAAATAACGTTAACGCGCTTATAGAACGACTTAATGAGTTTCAAATGGTGTTTTTGCCCATGGATCACAACGGCAGAAAGTATTTTTATCATTCAATAAGAGATAAATTTAACCACACGCCGCTAAGCGAACAAACGGCAACGGATAAAGCCGCCTATTTTATATTTTTAAACAAAACCTGTTTTAACGGTTTATATAGGGTAAACAGCAAAAACCAATTTAACGTACCTATGGGTGCATATAAAAACCCCTGTATTTGCGATGAAGACAATTTGCGTAATATATCCGCCGCCCTTAAAAACGTGATTATAGTATGCGGCGACTACACTCTTTCGCAATCGTTTATTGACCAAAATACATTTGTTTATATAGATCCGCCCTACCGTCCTATATCAAAAACATCGGCTTTCACTTCTTACACGGCGGACGCTTTTAACGACGACGAACAAGTTAGACTTGCCGAGTTTATTAACATAATAAACAAAACGGGTGCAACAATAGTTTTAAGCAATTCCGATCCCAAAAACAACGACAGTGAGGACAACTTTTTTGATGATCTTTACAAAGATTATACAATAAAACGCGTGCAAGCAAACCGCATGATTAACAGCAACGCCGAGAAACGAGGTAACATTAGCGAACTGCTTATTTGCAACAAACCTTAATTGAACACCATTAAGTTTTTAGGTTGAAAAAATATTGTAAAAAACGATAACAGGAGAAATTATGCCGTTAAAACAAGTAAATTATCGCGATTTAGCGTTTAATCCCTTCACGATGATATCGGATGAATGGATGCTACTTACCGCAGGAAAAAACCCTGCCGATTTTAACACAATGACTGTATCTTGGGGGCATTTAGGCGCCATTTGGGGACACGGAGGCGGCAAACCGACTGCCGTTGTTTACGTAAGGCCACAGCGCTACACCAAGCAATTTATAGACCGCGAAGATTTTTTTTCGCTGTGCGTTTTTGATCAAAAGTACAAAAACGACCTAAAATATTTGGGTACACATTCGGGAAAAGATCAAAACAAATTAACAAACACATCACTCACTCCTATATATGCCGACAACACTACCTATTTTGAACAAGCCAAGCTTGTTTTTGTATGTAAGAAAATTTACACATCGCATATAGAAGAAAACGGCTTTATTGACAAAACAATTGTCCCCGACCACTATCCTAAAAAAGATTTTCATTCAACATATATAGGCGAAATAATTAAAGTAATGCAATCCTGCGATTAACGCAGGATTGTTTTTTTATAAAACACCTTAATAATCAACCTATAGGGGGAGTTTTATGGTTTTTAGAACGCAAAAAAAATCGGAACTACTTTTTAGAGTATTCCGACTTTATTTTTTATTTTACTAAATTTGCAATTGTTTTTTTGCGCGCAATTTTATTAAATTATTTTTTTACGGGCTTGCCGTCAACCAATTTATAATAAACGTTGCTTGCCGAAAGTTCAAACTGCAAACTATCGTCACAGTTATCAAAAGCGCCTTCGCCTATAGAAGAAAGTTTATGCGGTAAATATACATAAGTTAAGTTAGTGCAAGAAGAAAATGCATAACTGCCTAAATTTTCAAGTTTTTCGGGCAAATTGATTTTTTTAAACAAAACGCAAGAAGAAAATGCAGAATCGCCAATAGAAACAAGGTCCTTTGAAAGTTCGATTTTGCTAAGTTTTGTGCAACCGTAAAAAGCAGCATTACCAATTTGCGTAGCACCCCTATAAAAATAAACGTCTTCGAGAGCGGTGCAGTTTGCAAACGCACTTTCGCCAACGGTTTTTATGTTGGCGGGCAATCTTAAGGCTTTAATGCTTGAACCTTTAAAACCGTCTTTTCTTACGCCGACAACGGGTATATCGCAATAACTTTCGGGCAGGTTGAGCGTTTCGGGAAGATTGTTGATATCTTTTGCGGAAATAAGCCAGCCACCTTCGGCATTTTCGTATCTAAAATAATCTTCGGGGGTGGGTTCGTATACTTTTGCAGCCATATCGCAACCGATAGGCAAACAAACGAACAGCGCTACAGCTATGCACGCAACTATACGTTTAAGGGTTTTCATTTTAAATCATGACCTCCTTGTCATAAATGCGTTAAAAAACGAAATCGCCTCGCACTCAACCGCAAAACAAACATAATTAAAACACAAACATGTTTAAATTTGCCTTGTTTTGCTAATGGGTTATGCAAAAACGCTTTTAAACACTCTCCTCTTTAGTTTATTATACATAACCAAAAACAATTTGTCAATATTTTTTTGATTTTTTTATGCAAATACTTTAAATGTTATTTAAAAT
>CAZPFZ010000209.1:0-2861 GCA_964585955.1 uncultured Acidiphilium sp. | reverse complement strand
TGATTATATACCTCCTAAATATTGATTTTTTTAATTATTTGATTTTTTATTATTTATTTTCTTGTGCAATAACCGCTTTTACAACGCGGCTAGTACCCAAGCGCGAAGCACCTAAGGCAATAAACTCTTCGGCATCAGCCAAACCGCTTATGCCGCCGGCTGCTTTTACCTTTACACCGCTACCTACGTTTTCGACCATAAGTTTAACATCGCTTAACGTTGCCCCTGCGGTTGAAAAACCCGTTGACGTTTTTATGTAATCGGCACCTGCATTTGTTACCAAACGGCACATTGTAACCTTTTCTTCATCGGTCAATAAGCATGTTTCGATTATAACTTTTAATATTTTATCGCCGCATGCTTTTTTTAGCACAGCAATTTCATTTTGAACATAATCATAATTTTTAGCTTTAAGTTCACCAATGTTTATAACCATATCTATTTCGTCAGCACCTTCTTTTATAGCTTGCTCTGTTTCGAATTTTTTAACTTCTGTTGTATTATAACCGTTGGGAAAACCTATAACGGTGCATATAGCAAGCTTGCCGCCTGTGTATTCCTTAGCAGCTTTTACATAACAAGGCGGAATACAAACAGATGCCGTTTGATACTTAATTGCTTGATCACACAATTTTTTTATGTCGTCAAATGTTGCGGTTTGACCTAAAAGCGTGTGATCACACTTTGCTAAAATTGATTTTATATCCATAATATCTCCTTTTACGGCGGATGTTCTGTGTTGCCGATTAAAACATCATCACCCGCCCGTTGCTTAAAAATTTATTGTAAGAACGCACCTAACGCCCGCACTTTACATCGTCTTACATTCATTATACCATATTAATAAAAACAATTCAAGGAAAAAATCAATTTTTACACAAGTTCTTATTTAAGTTTACCATTATGGGGGAAATTTACAGCACAAACATAAAAGCCCGAATGAATGCGGGCTTTAAATAATTTTAAAAAATGTTTACAAATAAATTCGGCTACTAAAATAAAAACAACATGTTTAGCGGCTATTGTAATAGCTCTTTCGCTTTTATTTTTTTACATTTTTAAAAAATAAAGGAAAAGCTATGCATTATTTTGGTAAAGCAGTGCGAAAAATGTTTTCTGTTTATAATATCACGCCACCGCTTTCAGCGGTCCCATCCCTTTTTAGGCAAGGGCGACGTTCGGTGTATTTATTTTAGGCTTAACGTGTTCAATTCTCTAATGCCTAACCGCTTATTTTTTCTTTTATATTTTGGATTATTTTGCTCTCTAGGCGAGAAACTTGAACTTGTGAAACACCTATTGCCTTTGCTGTTTCACTTTGAGTTTTATCCCTAAAAAATCTGAGCAATACAATTTTTTTCTCACGGAGGGGCAAGGAATCTATAATTGCCCGCAACATAATCTTATCTATTAAATCATTTTCGTTTTCGCTGTCATCGCTTATTTTGTCAATAAGTTCCAAACCGCCTTCGTCGTCATCTTGTTTTTCAAACAACGAAAGAGGCATTTTTGCAGAATCTAACGCCATAACGGCATCGGATTTTTCAATATCGAGAGAGGCGCATACTTCTTCGAGCGTGGGACTTTCACCCATATGCTCGTCTTTATAACGTTCGATGTATTTATTGATTCGTTGCCGCTGCATTTTTATAATACGCGAAACTTTTATGGGGCCATCGTCACGCAAATAACGCTTAATTTCTCCCGCCACCATAGGCACAAGGTAGGTCGAAAAACGCACACCGTAAGACAAATCAAAATTATTTATAGCTTTTAAAAAACCAACGCACGCTATTTGATATAAATCGTCGGCACACTCGCCCTTACTCCTGAATTTTTTTACTATACAGCGTATTAAATTTTCGTTTTCTTGTATAAGTATGCTTTTCGCCCGTAAATCGCCATTTTTGGCTGAAATAAGCAAACGGTTTGTTTGTTCGAATGAAAGCATTTATCTCCTTTTTTACGAAGCCTTGTTTATTGTCTTGGACATATAAACGATAGTCCCCTCGTTTTCGTTCGATTTTATATCGAATGTATCCATAAAAGTTTTCATTATAGTAAACCCCATACCTGAACGTTCATCAAACGGGCGGGTTGTTACGTATGGTTCGAGTACGTGTTTTAAATTTTTTATGCCCACGCCTTTATCGGATATTTCGATATGTAAAACGTCACCTACAATTTCGCAAACGACGGTTACCGTACCTTCGGTATCTGGATAGCCATGCACTATGCAATTTGTAACGGCTTCGGATACAGCTGTTTTTATGTCGGTAAGAATTTCTACGGTGGGATCTAAACTCATTATAAACGCAGCAACTGCCGTGCGAGCAAACTGCTCGTTTTCAGATTTAGACGAAAATTCAATTATCATTTTATTATTCATTTTTTTCTCCGAATTAAAGCGCCACGCGCTTTTTTTTACGTAAACTAAATAAGTTTTATTAAATTTTAGGAATAAGCGAATATATGCCACTCATTTGAAAAATTTTATCCGCACTAAACGACGGACTTTGTATAAACACGGATACGTTCATTTTTTTTAACTTTTTGTACCTGCCTATTATCATACCTATACCGGTTGAATCCATAAAACTTAAATTACGCATATTAAAAATAACACTGCGTCCTCTTAACGCATACTCATCTATTAACTCGTCTATTTTCTCCCTTGCTTTTAAACTGTTGCAATCGTCAAGTTCGCCACACAAATATATATATAGCCCGGAAGGCAAAACCGAATATTTGATTTCCATACTGTTCGCTCCGTATTTTTACATTTATATTACCACCTTATAACCTAAAAAAATGTAATAAAAAAAAGAATTATGTCTTTTTTTAACATAACTCTTTTATAC
>CAZPFZ010000208.1:0-2871 GCA_964585955.1 uncultured Acidiphilium sp. | reverse complement strand
TCTATATCGTTTAAAACAACGTTTCGTTCGAGCAAGTCTACAAGCGGACCAACAACTACAAATGCGCCGTCGCTATCGACTTCGATTTCAAATTTATTACTGTCCTTCTTTTCGTAGGTAAAGGGCAAATATTCAATCGGCTTTTGTTCGGGCAACGTTTTTAATGTTTGAGTAACAGTATCGAGTAGCTGCATTACACCCTCGTTATTAAGCGCCGACATACAAATTATTTGATATTTTTTGCCGTACTTTTTTTTGAAAGCGGCAACATTTTCTTCTGCGCCGTATATATCTGTTTTGTTTAATGCAACTATTTGTTTTAACTGCGATAATTTTTCGCTATATCCCTTAAGCTCGTCGTTAATTTTTTTGAAATCTTCTATCGGGTTGCGCCCTTCAACACCGGAAACATCTACAATATGAACAAGCATACGAGTACGTTCTATATGACGCAAAAACTCATGACCTAAGCCAGCCCCCTCGGATGCGCCCTCTATAAGACCGGGAATATCGGCAACGATAAAATCTTCATCGTTGTGCCTTACAACACCTAAGTTGGGTGAAAGAGTTGTAAAATGATAATTGGCAATTTTAGGCTTTGCTCCCGAAATTTTTGAAAGCAATGTGGATTTTCCTACATTAGGAAATCCAACAAGACCTACATCTGCAATTATTTTAAGTTCTAAAACGACGCGGCGGACCTCAGTTTTTTCACCTTTTTGCGCAAAAGCAGGTGCATGACGCGTGCTTGTGCAAAAGCGCCTGTTGCCCTTACCGCCGTTGCCCCCTTGCAAAACAACTTCTCTTTGTCCATCGTAAAACACATCGCATATAACGCTATCGGTTTCTTTATCCTTAATAACCGTACCCAACGGGACGGATATAACCATATCTTCGCCGGAACGCCCTGTGCAATTTTTTGTGTCGCCCTTGCCACCGTTTTCGGCAAAAAATTTATGCTTAAATTGGAAATCGAGCAAGCTTGTTTTATGCTTATCTCCAACAAAAATCACGTTGCCGCCCTTGCCGCCGTCGCCACCATCGGGACCACCCGCGGCAACGCCCTTGTAACGGATAAATGATGTGCAACCGTCGCCGCCGTCACCGGCTTTTATAAGTATACTTTCTTTATCAACAAACATTTTATTTACCCACTGTATATGCCGATAATCGACCTATACCCTTAGTTATTATAATATTCACAATATTGTTTTAACCCACAATCTTCGCATAAAGGCTTTTGCGCTTTGCAAACTTCGCGCCCGTAAAAAATAAGATAGTGATGAAAATTAGACCAAATGTTTTCAGGCAAAAGTTCTTTTAATTGTTCCTCTGTTTTTTGCGGTGTATTGGCATGAGCCAGACCAATTCTGTTTGCCACCCTAAAAACATGCGTATCTACGGCAATAGCACTACGCTTAAACGCAACCGACCAAACGACGTTCGCCGTTTTTTGTCCTACCCCTGCAAGAGATTTAAGTTTATTAAAATCCTCAGGTACCTGCCCATCAAATTTATTTAGTATATCCGCAGTAGCTTGCAAAATATGCTTCGCCTTAGAACGGTACAATCCGCAAGAAAAAATGTATTTTTCCAATTGCTCTTGCGAAAGTTCAATTATTTTTTGCGGCGTAGGATATTTTTCAAATAAAACCGCGGTAACCTTGTTCACGCGGGCATCGGTGCATTGAGCTGATAACATAACCGCAACAAGTAGCTGATATTTGCTTTTAAACTTTAATGCGGGAACGGGATTTGGGTATTTTAACGATAAATATTCTGTTATTGCGTTAAGGCTGTTATTATCCATATAATTCACTATTTTACACATAAAAAGGAAAAAGCTTGGCAAAACGCGTTCCGTTCGCGCTTTTACCAAGTTATTTTAACATAAACTATCAATTTTTACAATCGTTTAACAAGCATTTATCGCCAAAAAGATAATTATCATATTTTAAGCGCGGCAATAACTAATATCGCCGCGCCATATTTTTGTAATTGAATGTTTTTTACTTTGTAGCAAGATTTTAATCAACTTTCATCAATCTTTTGAAAAATACCGTCATTGCTCTTTCAGCATCGGTAGCTTTTCTGTAAGAATTGATTTTTGATATATCGAATAAAATACAGCCGCAGTGCCCTTTAAACGTGGGGAAGCAAATAATATCGAGATAAGTATTGATTTCCGGACTGTAATCAACGATTTTTATTGTTTCGCCATATAAAGCAGCGCGTTCGTATGTTCTTAACCACTTAACATCCATATCGGGGAAAGCCGAGCTGAAAGTGTTACCTATAAGATGTCCTAAGGGCTTTTTTTCGAGATCGGCAAACGCCATATTGCCATAACGGAAAATCCAATCGACTGCATTATATTCGCCGTCAAATATCATTTCGATATCGCAAAAAGCTATGGGTAAGGAATCGAACAAACGGTAATAATCGTGATATTCTTCTTTAGTGTTTAATGAAGCAGACTGATTCAAATAATTAATAAGTTTTTTTTGCTTTGTTATAAACTCATCAACAATTTCTTTTCTGTGACGTGCCGCATAGCATAATTCTTCACCATTAATCAAGTTCACCTTATCGCCAAAGCTGTGTATAGACATAACCGAAACCATACAACCACGCTTTATTTTAATAAAATTTTCGCCTAATTGAGGTTCGATTTCCGCAAGCGTCATTCTCGTTTGATACACTTTGTCGTACGAAACGTGAAAGAACGCATTGTTACCGTCCATGATTACATAAAGAATGGAGGAGATAGGAATATTAATTTGTTTTTTCTCGTGTATTATAGTTAATACGCCTGAGTTCTTCATTTTTTACCACCTTGATTTTTTGATAACATTATACACTAATTATATC
>CAZPFZ010000207.1:0-2899 GCA_964585955.1 uncultured Acidiphilium sp. | reverse complement strand
CTCTTTTAACGCCGCAGGCGGCGATGAGTACGAAGATAGCGCGGATAATTCAAAGATAAATGCCGCCAAAGAAAAAGGTTATTAAGCAATTTGATGTAATTGTGTAAGTTAGTTGCTTTTCTTTTGTTGCCGTCGTTTGACATATCATTATATAAATGATATAATATATCATTATACAAGCGAGTAAACTTGCTTATAAGTTTTTTTAGCCGATAATGTAGCTAATATTTTTGTTTGCATGTTTAATGCTATACGGCAAGCAATGTAAAGCGGGTTGAGTTTATTGTATAAAAAGCATAATGCGGAGGTGCTTTATGGAAGAAAACAAAAGCGTTTATTATTTGAAAAAAACCGGTAACATAAACGCATTTTGTGCAGCCGTTAAAAACATAAAAGGCGTTTTAGCGGCTGAAGTTGACCAAGAAAATATGGTTTTTACCTATTTTATAGATGAATGGGCAAGCGATTACGACGTTTTTACCGAGGTTATGTCGCTTGCGGAAGCATATTCTTTTGAATTCGACTTTGATAGAACGGAAGAAGATGCTTTGGACAATTCGGATGAGGGCTCTTTTAACGCCGCAGGCGGCGATGAGTACGAAGATAGCGCGGATAATTCAAAGGATATTAAAAAGAACAAAAAAGAATATGAATATCGCGAAGAAGACGGTGAAAAAAGGAAGAAAAAACTGTCCGAAAACATGCAGCGGTTAATAGAACTTGCAATTGCGGCAGTCTTTTTTGTTGCAGGATTGTTTTTCAATGACCAATTGCAGTATATTTTGCTTGCGTTATCTTTTGCTGTTGCGGGCTATGAGGTATTATACGAAGCCGCTGCAAATATTTTTAAAAAGCGCATTTTTACGGAGCAATTGTTGCTTTCGCTCGCGTTTTTCGTGGCTGTGTTTACCGGGTACGTAACCGACGCCGTTGCTGCGGTTTTTTTGTATTCGGTTGCAGACTTTTTGCTTAAAGCGGTTGAAGAAATAAAGCAAAAACGCGCAGTATCTTTTACTTATCCCGAAAAATGCCGCAAGTTTGAAGATCAAACAAAATCGCTGTTGGTTGAACCCGAACAAATAGTTGCCGGCGATAAAATAGTTTATAATGCAGGCGAGTATTGTTTGTTTGACGGTATTTGCGTAAATGCCGCGCAAGTTGTAGGTTTTAACGGAAACAACAGAGAAGTAGCCGCAAACGGAGAAATTTTTGCGGGTGAAAAATTTGCGGTTGATGCAGTAGTTTGCGTTTCTTGCGTTAAAGGCGAAAACAAGTTTGAAAAACGCAACGATAAATTTAACGAAATTATTTCATCAAAAGGTAAGGTAGATAATTTTGTAACGCAAAAGCGCCCGTTTATAGTAATAGCCTTTTTGGCGGCGTGTCTTTTAATTGCGTTTATTCCGCCTATTTTTAGCGGTAGCTATGCGCAAGCGCTTAATAGGTGGGCATACAGGGCTGTTATGGTTGCAATGCTCGGATCGTTTGCATTGCTTACGGGTTCGCATTCGTTTAATATATTTTCCGCTGTTTTGGCTTGTAAACAAAACGGCGTTGTTCCTTGCGATTACCAATCGGCACACAAAGTTGCACAAGCAAAACAGTGCTTTATAGACGAAAACGTGATCTATTCTAACGGTATAGCTAAAGAAGATGCAAACGGCGCTGTAAGAGAGTTAAAAGATTGTCCTGTTATGCCTGTTTTGGTAAGTTCTTTATCCGATGATGAATGTGCAGAATGCTGCAAACAGTTAAAAATTCCCGAATATTACCCCGAAAAAGATAATTCTGGTAAAGAAAAAGTATTTTCGGATGCTTTAAACGAGGGTAATATCGTAGCCGTTAGCGGCGATTTTGCCGACGTTAAAGCGAACGAAAAAGGTTCCGTCGTCTTATATGACGGCAATCAATGTAATTTTGCCGATGCAGCCGTTCGCGGAGGAGCTGTTGCGCATTTGCCCTTTGTTATTAAACTTGCAAAGCGCACCGTAAAATTTGAAAAAATAAGCAATATAATTTGCCTTGGTGCAAAATGTGTTCTCGCAGTTTTGGCTCTTTTGGGTATAGCTCAGCTTTGGTGGCTTACTCTTGCCGATGTAGCCGTCGGTGCAGTAAGCTTGGTTTTGGCAAAAGCAAACGCAGGAGAGGTTTATTGATTATTGTAAAAAGTCGGTGTATAAGTCGATTATCTAACATTTTAACCAAAAAACAACAAATATAATTATGAGTTATAAAATCATAAATAAGCAAGTTTTAAACAAAAATAACATATTGCTAACCGTTTGTGCACCTATGGTAGCAAGTACAGTAAAAGCAGGGCAGTTTGTTATAGTTATGCCATTGTGCGATAGCGAGCGTATTCCGCTAACCGTATCCGATTGGGATAGCGCAAAGGGCACAATAACACTTATTTTTTCACCGATAGGCGAAACTACAATCGAACTTTCACAGTTGGAAGTAGGAGATAATATTTGCGATATATGCGGCCCGCTCGGTAATCCGACTGAAACTTTAAATGCAAAAAAAGTTGTAGTTATCGGCGGTGGCGCGGCTTGTGCTGTTGCCTTGCCTGTTGCAAAAGCCTTTAAAAGCAAAGGGGCAAAGGTAGTAGCGTTGCTTTCTTTTAAAAACGCGCAAGATGTTATTTTAAAAGATGAATTTTGCGCTTGTGCCGACGAGTTATTGATAACTTATGAAGACGCACAAAAGAGCTCTTATGGCGATTTTGCAACGACTTTACATAACTTACTTGAAAAGAACGAGCAATTGCAGGAAAAAATCGAGCAAATTTTTGCGGTCGGTTCGCTTATCTTAATGAAAAACGCTTGCGATATTGCCAAACTTTACAAAGTAAAAATTGTAGTTAGTATGAACCCCGTTATGATGGACGGTACAGGAT
>CAZPFZ010000206.1:0-2938 GCA_964585955.1 uncultured Acidiphilium sp. | reverse complement strand
ATTTTAACAAGTTTATGGTTTTAGGCAGTTAATAGGAATAATATATATTCCGTCAGGTCTTTTATAAAGAGGTCCGCACGCCGTTATAATCATTTTAAAAGGCGGGGGCGATTCATTGCCTTTTACCATAAATCTCTAACAACAAAAGCTTCAAAGAATAAGCCGAATGAGTTTAAGTCGTTTAACAAGTCGTTCGGGTAAATATTTAAAGCTCTGCATGTAATTGATGTATTGGTAAAGTGGCGCGTCGGTGTTGTGCGAATAGATGTCTTTGAACGAATATTTGCTTTCCAAGCGTATATATCTTCCATTATATAAAGGTCTTTTAAGGCATCAAAATAGTCGTCAAAGGTTTTTTTATCCATTGTGTGCGAATTAGTGGTTAGAACAAAAATCCCAAGATTGTAAGTATTTTACTCCCAAGATTGTAAGGTTGTTTTTTATTTATACAGATTGAATATTGATTTATATGATAGTAATCATTTTTATCAGCCTTAAGTGCGTTATATTCAATATGGCGGCTGTTAAAGTTTTTTGTGGTTAAACGTGTGGTTTTTCCGCTTAAAAATAAAGATAAATAAAAAATCGTTTAGTAATTATTAAAAACTAATTAAATTTGGTTGGGATTAATCGCGCCACCAATCTTTGTTTATTATTTCGTTTTTTTCGTCAATAATTATTTGCGGCAAAATAAATTGTTCACCGTATATGCGCCCTTTATAAGATGTTTCTATATATGGTATAAGGGTGTATGTGTAAATTCCGTCGGGCAAGTTTTGTTCGCAAAAAGTGTTTTCTGCGGTATCGGCAATTTTGCTACTGCCTCTTTCGTCGGCTTTTATAATTTCGTAGCCTATGTGTGGCAGTTTGTTAACCGTTATTTTTATTCCGTCCAACTTTTTTTCTATACTTGCATTAAAAAGCGTGGGGCAAGTGTAATATGATGATGTTTCCTGCGGAAGATATTTTTTTAAAAATAGCTCGCTTATAACGTATCGGTCGGGTTGTTCGGGCGGTGCTTTCATTATTTTTTGGTCGGCATAAGCTAACTTACACAAACGCACGGTTATGCTTTCGTCCGACTTTTTTATATTTTGAGGTGAGCGATTTGCGTAATATGCCTTAACAATGTTATTTGCAGTAACTGCAACCGTTCCGCCGGTGATGTTATTTTGCATGAGTTTGCCACTCGGCGCCGAAAATCTCACGGCAAAAATATCTTCCCCCGTATAGCAAACGGTGTATGCGTCTGTATTGCCTTTTTCTGTTCCGTTTGTGCCTGTTTTTGCGCAAATATTGTAAGGAAGTCCGTTTAAAGCTTTTGCCGTTCCCGATTTTGCACATTCGGCTAATGCGTCGTTTATAACATCGCAAGTGCCCGCGCAAAAAACTTTGGCGGTTGCGTTTTTTGCGGTATAAAGCGTTTTATTGCCGCACATTACTTTTAGTATGCAATGCGGAGAATAATAGTCGCCGCCGTTTAAAAACACGGTGTATGCACCGCAAAGCGTTTTTAAACTAATACCGTTATCAAAAACGCCTAGCGCACAGTTTAGGTTAAGTTCGCTTATTTCTATCCCTGTTTTTTTAATGTACTCGGCTGCTTTTTTAACGCCTACGCCGTCAAGAATTTTTACCGCGGGCACATTAAGACTTTTGGATAGGCATTGTTTCGCACTTATCCAACCGTAATATTTATTGCCGTAATTGCTTGGGCAGTAGTCACCAAAGTTTGTTTTTTGGTCGTTTATAAGGGTTGCCGAGCTTATTATGCCGTTTTCTATTGCCGGAGCATAAACAAGTAGCGGTTTTATAGTGGAAGCAGGCATACGGCATTGGTCACCGCCTTTACAAAAGGCGGCTTTAATTTTTCCGTCGGCAGAAATAATGTATGCACTTTTGTTAATGTCGGTAGCGTATTCATTCTCGCCCAAGCAATTAAGTGCGTTTTGCGCTTTTTTGTCGTACGCGGTATAAACGCTAATTTTTTCGTTTGAATAGGGCGAAAATTCGCAAATTGAATAAAGTTCTTCATCGGCAAGGGTAAAATAGCCAGATGTTTTATTTAAGGTTGCTTTTATATCTTGCTTAGCGTATTTTGCGTACTCTGCTTGCGTTATATAATTTTGTTCGAGCATGCTTTTTAAAACGATATTTTTTCTAAGGTTGCAGTCGTTTTTTAGCGGATTATATTTTGCGGGCGATTTTACCGTGGCGCACAAAGCTGCGGCTTGATTCAGACTAAGTTCTTTTGCATTTACCGAAAAATATTTTTGTGCCGCCGATTGTATGCCGTATATGCCGTTACCAAAATAAATGCTGTTTAAATAAAAATTTAAAATTTGCTTTTTATTGTATGTTTTTTCTAATATTTTAACAAGTTTTAGTTCTTTTAATTTGCGTTTTAGCGTTTTTTCGTTTGAAAGATGCGTGTTTTTTATGAGTTGTTGGCTTATGGTAGAACCGCCTTCTTTAAAAGAACGGCTTTTTAAGTTATTTAAGCCGGCACGCAATAGTGCGCGTATATCGGTGCCGTGGTGCGAATAAAAACGCCTATCTTCCACGGCGATAAACGCATTTTTTACATAATCGGGTAAAAGATCGCAGTCTATAACGGTGTGGTTTGCCGAATAAAGCGTTGCTGGGATTTCTTGGTTATTACAATCGTAAAACTGCAATGTCGCAATACTTGTTTCAAGCTTTTCGGGGTTAAAGCTGACATTGCTTGTTACAATTTGATAGAATAAAAGAGTAGCCGTAATAAGCGCGGCGTTAAAAGCTAAAAGGGATATAATAATTTTTTTAAATGTATTCATATTTTTTTGTACAGAAAATTGCGGTTAGTCGCCGTTTACTTGCGCTTTATCCGCGTATTTATTATTATTTTTAATTTATTACGTTATATACGCGAATTTTGTTGAAAAAAAAACCTTTTTTT
>CAZPFZ010000205.1:0-2953 GCA_964585955.1 uncultured Acidiphilium sp. | reverse complement strand
GTCTAAAATTTTGGACTTATAATTTACATTGTCCCCGCCTGAAAAACATAGCGGAGGGTATACAACACACCACCAATTTTGTCCTTCTGCTTTACCTAGCTCGATAATTACAGCTTCGTAAACACCGCTTTCTAAGGTAATACCGTCGTATACGCGTGTGGGAAAATTTTCTTTTCTTACGTCTATATTACACTTATAATTAAAACCATTTTTACTCAAAAGTCCGTCTATAAGTCGTTTAACATCATTTTTAGCCGAGTTGACAGCATATATTGCTTGCTCTTTTGAATTACAGTTTGTAATAACGGGCGTTAAAAATAAAACAACCTCGTCGCGAATTTTATACTTAATTTGTTGATCTTCATAACTATCGGAATTAGCTCGAATATGTATACGCAAATATTCGGGCTTTATATTGCAAGCTAAAAACTGAGTTGCTAAAAGTATTATGCAACAGCAAATAAAAGTTATGCGGATTTTTACGTTAGCTAAATTTTTTTTCATAATAAAAATACCCCTTGGCTTTATTTTACATCATAATTATTGACATAAAAGCCAAAAGGTATTCATTTTTTTTATTTGCCGTTAACAAAGCCTTTTTTGTTTACGGCCTATTTTTGATTTTTTATTTGCAAGTAATAATCCGCAATATGCTGGGCAACATTTACCCCGGTAACTTGCGTTAGAGCCTTAAAATGTGCGTTTGAATTAATTTCGCATACGAGCGGACCGTTATCGGTAAACAGCAAATCTACTCCGGCAAAGTCGGCGCCAACTGTTTTTGCCGCTTGTATTGCCGTTTGCAAATATATTTTAGGAACATCGCAAATTTTCATAATGCCGCCGTTTTCCACATTAGACCTAAAGTCGCTTTTATTTTCACGCATGGCATAAGCAACAACCTTGTTTGCTATAACATAAACACGCAAATCTTTACCGCAAGAGCTTTGTATATATTTTTGCAAAATAATACCTTGCTTTAACCTGCTTAAAATTTGCTCGCATTGAGTGCGGTTTTCTGCTAAAAAAACCTGTTTTCCAAACGAACCTTTGCTTTGCTTTATAATCATGGGATAACCCAATTTTTTTTCGGCATCATTTAAAAAATCAAAATTAGTATACCCTATATTATCGTAAGAAAAAGGTGCAATTATAGTTTCGGGCATTAAAACTTTATTGTAAAGCGCTAAAAAAGTTTTTGCTTTATCGTCGCACACGTCAATTGTATTTATGCAGTTAATCAACCTATAGCCGCGCTTTTGTAATATTGAACCAAGCAGAATGTCTTTATCGAAAAACAAAATGGGTTGCTTTTCCGTGACCTGTTTTAATTGTTCTAAAGCGCAGTCGTTGGCAATAACTTGTAATTCTTCGCCCCTGTTCAAAAAAGCTTTTTTTAAGCTTTCTTGTATGTATTCAAACGACGGAGTACGCAAATATGCATTTACTATTAAAATATTCTTCATTATTCCTCCGCTATAAATAATTAATTTAGCGTTGTGTCGTTTATGACCGCAGTTATTTTTTCGCCGTTTATCACCATATAAACAAAGGTCTTTTGCGGTACATATAAAGAACAACTGCCGGGATTAATAAACAAAATGCCATCGTCTTTGCAAACTAACGGTGAATGTGTATGCCCAAAAATAACAGCCTTGCAACCAAGCTCTTTTGCGCGCAACTTTAATTTAAGCAACGTGCTTTTTGCCGAATATAAATGACCGTGCGTTAAAAAAATTTTTACCTGTTCTATTTGCAAAACACGTTCGCCATCTGCAAGCGAATAATCGCAATTACCTTTGACGCAAAACAGTTGGTTTTTAATTGTGCTCGCTTCAACCGTTTGCAAACCATCGCCGGCAAAAATAGCACCGCTATTTTCGTTTATTAAAGGCAAAAGCTTATTCATTGCGCCGTTATTACCGTGAATATCTGAAAAAACTATATAACTTTTCATATTAAAAATCTCTAAAAAGTGAGGCTATAAGTCAATTAGCCCCACTTTATTACATATTTATAATTTTACATTTTTTAAATTTTCAAGCAAGTCCTTTACTGCCCTATTGCGGTGACTTACGCTGTTTTTTTCGGTATCGGTTGCAGTACCAAAACTTTTTTTTAGGTCGTTACAGAAAAAAATACCGTCGTAACCAAATCCGTTTTCGCCATCCTCTCGTTCGAGAATAAGTCCGTCAACCTCCCCGTGACCTTCGGCAATAACACCGTTTTTACCATACATAACCAAACTGCAAACAAATTTTGCACTGCGGTTGCTACATTTTTTTAACCTGTTTATTATCATGGCATTTTTAGTTTTTTGATCGCAATCGCCGCCATAACGCGCACTATACACACCGGGTTCACCGTTTAATGCGGCAACGCATAAGCCGCTGTCATCGGCAATGCATATTTCGCCTGTATGTTCGTAAGCATCCTTAGCTTTTAACAAAGCGTTTTCATAAAAGGTTTTGCCTGTTTCTTCTATTTCGCCATCGTAGCCGTTATACGGCAAAGAATGGACTTCGAATATTCCTTTAAAAATTTTTTCAAATTCGGCAAGTTTGCCTTTATTATGCGTAGCTACGATAATTTTCATTTTTTTATCCGCCTTGTTTTATAAAACTATTATACCTTTTAAAGCATTTTTAGTCAATAAAAAAATAAAGACATTATTAAAAAACGGTTTTTACACTATTTAAAAAAGTTTTCTTTGCAACAAATAGTTAAAAAGCCTTGCTATAAGTCGATTATCGCACATTAAGTCTTTTTTTCAAAAATTAAAAAAATTTGATTCCTGTTAAAACGGCAGCTACTCGCTCTGTGGCAAAAACCATTTTCTTGTTGATATGAGTAGCTGTTAGTGCGTTTCGTATTAAGAACAATACTTGAAAAATTTTTCAATGGCCGTTTTTAATTTAAAAACCTAAAAAAACAACCGATAATAAATAAATTT
>CAZPFZ010000204.1:0-2970 GCA_964585955.1 uncultured Acidiphilium sp. | reverse complement strand
GAACGATAAAAAGAATAAAAAAACTAAAAAAACTTTAATAGGTGGTCAAGCTGTTATCGAAGGCGTCATGATGCGCGGCAAGTGTTCTATGGCTACAGCTGTACGTGATTCTGATGGTAATATTCAAATTGAATCTAAGCGTTTATCGCCCGCTGATAAAAAACCGTTATTTTTACGCTTGCCGATAGTTCGCGGCGTTGTTAATTTTATTAACTCCATGATTGGAGGTACGCAAACTTTAATGCGTTCAGCTGAGGTTTTCGGATCTGAGGATGAAGAGCCGTCTAAATTTGAAAAATGGCTTTCAGAAAAACTTCATGTAGATATAATGGGGGTGGTTCTTACGGTTGGGCTTGTTTTAGGGCTTGCCATTGCGGTTTTTCTTTTTGTAATGTTGCCACAGTGGGCAACAAACGGTTTAAACGCTCTTTTGTCTTTTGGTAACGGTACTTTTTTATATAACCTTATAGAAGGATTAATTAGAATAATCATTTTTGTTTGCTATATTTTGCTTACATCTCTAATGCCTGATATTAAACGTACATATATGTATCATGGAGCAGAGCATAAAACCATAACTTGTTACGAAAAAGGATTGCAATTAACTCCGTCAAATGCAAAAACATGTACAAGAGTGCATAACAGATGCGGAACGACTTTTTTGTTTTTTGTTATGCTCGTGAGCATTTTAGTGTTTTCGGTAGTAAACAGTTTCTTTTCGCTTACCGGTTGGAAGAGAATGTTGCTAAAAATAGCTTTGCTACCTTTGGTCGCCGGGTTATCTTACGAATTGTTAAGGGCGTTAGCAAAAACAGAATGTTTTATTTTTTATCCGTTAAAAGCTCCGGGATTATTGCTACAGCGCATTACAACTCGTGAGCCAGATGAATCCATGTTGGAAGTCGCAATTGCTGCTTTTAATACGGTTTTAATGATGGATGAGGATGAAAGCATAGCTGAGCAAAGTTTTGTTGTCGCAAAAAAAGCAGATGAATTACTCAAGGATATTTCGCAAAAACTAAAAGATGGTGGAGTAACAGATCAAAGCGATGCTGAATGGATAGTATCTATTTCAACGGGAATAAAGCGGTCTCAACTAACGGGCAATAAAGAGATTATTTCGCCCTTAAAGGTAAAAGACGCCTTAAAAATGGCTGAAGAACGCGTTACTGGTCGTCCGCTTTGGTATATTGTTGGCGATGCCGATTTTTACGGATGTAAGATTAAAGTGGATGAAAGAGTTCTTATCCCGCGCTGTGAAACAGAAGAGTTGGTTTCTTTTGTGCTTGAAAAAGCTAACGATAAAGACAAAATTCTCGATATGTGCACAGGCAGCGGTGCTATAGCAATAGCCCTTGCTTCAAAAATCAAAGCCGATGTGACTGCTGTTGATATAAGCTCTGATGCTCTTGATTTAGCTAAAGAAAATGCAAAAATAAACAACGTTGACGTTCATTTTATAGAAAGTAATTTATTTGAAAATATCCAAGATAAATTTAGTATAATTGTCAGCAATCCTCCGTATATAGAAAGTTCGGTGATAGACACGCTTTCTAATGAAGTGAAAAACTTTGAACCGCATATAGCGCTTGACGGCGGCTGCGATGGATTGGATTTTTATAAAAAGATTATTACAAACGCCAATAAATATCTTTTTGAGGGCGGTGTAATTTATTTTGAATGTGGAATAAATCAATCTGAAGCTATAAGCAATTTGTTGAATGAAAACGGGTATAAAAATATAGAAATTCGTAAAGATCTTTCGGGTATAGAAAGAATGATTAAAGCGGAGAAAATTTAGCAATGACCGATAAACTCGAAGCAATATTAAATAAATACAATGAATTAACGGATAAACTTGCGGATCCATCCGTTTTATCGGATATGAATGAATGGAAAAAAATTGCGAAAGAACGTGCCGATATGGAGGAAACAGCAGAAACTTATTTGTTAATGAAAAAAATTAACGGTGAAATAACTGCGGCTGAAGAAAGTTTAAAACAAGAAGATGACCCTGAAATGAAAATTTTATTTCAGGAAGAAATCGAACAATGTAAAGTCCGTTTAAGTGAGATATCCGATAAGCTTAAAGAATTGCTTTTGCCTAAGGACCCTAACGACGATAAAAACGTTATTTTGGAAATAAGGGGTGGAGCCGGTGGTGAAGAAGCTGCACTCTTTGCTTATGAATTGTATAGAATGTATGTTAGATTTGCTGAAAAACATCGTTTTAAAACGGAAGAAATCGATTGTAATGAAACTGAGCTTGGCGGCGTTAAAGAAGTTACCTTTATGATAAACGGAAAAGGTGCTTACAGTAAGTTAAAATACGAAAGCGGTGTGCATCGTGTGCAACGTGTACCCGAAACTGAATCACAAGGTAGGGTTCATACATCTACCGCTACCGTTGCGGTTCTTCCTGAGGTTGAAGATATCGAAGTTAATATTGACGAAAAAGATTTGATTATTGAAACTTGTCGTTCGTCAGGTGCTGGTGGTCAGCATATAAATAAAACGGAATCGTGCATAAGAATGGTGCATATTCCTACGGGAATTGTGGTAAACTGTCAAGATGAGCGTTCTCAAATAAAAAACAGAGATAAAGCCATGAAGGTTATGAAATCGCGCTTATACGACTATTATAATTCAAAATATCAAAGCGAGTATGCTGAAAACAGAAAAAGTCAAATAGGTACGGGTGATAGGTCTGAGCGTATTAGGACATATAACTTCCCGCAAGGTCGAGTAACCGATCACAGAATAGGGCTTACGTTGTATAATTTAGAAGATTTTATAATGGGCGATATTGACGCGGTGGTCGATGCGTTGGCAATAGCCGATAGAGAGAGAAAGCTTAGTGGCGAAGACGGGCAATAAAAACGATAATTTTGTAAAATATTTGTAAACACGGTGCAATTTTATGGATGAAAAAGTTGTGGAACTGTTTGGGAAGCATGGGGTATTGAATCG
>CAZPFZ010000203.1:0-3024 GCA_964585955.1 uncultured Acidiphilium sp. | reverse complement strand
AAATAATATAATCGTATTTTATAACAAGCATTATTTCTCTTAACAAAACAATAGCTTTGCAGTATTCTATAATGCCTATATAAATAAAAAAGCCCGATTTTTGAAGAAGTTTTATCGAAAGATCTTCATTTTTCGGGTTTTTTAATTAATATTAACTTATTTTAAGCTTATTTAATATCTATTTTTGCAACGACTGTGCTAACAATCATATCGAATGCCGCTTGATTGTAACCGCCTTCGGGCACTATTATGTCTGCAATGCGTTTGTAAGGCTCTATAAAGCTTTCGTGCATGGGCTTTACCGTGGTCAAATATTGGTTAACAACCGAATCAAGGCTTCTGCCTCGCGCGTTAACGTCGCGCATTATGCGTCGCAAAATTCTCACGTCGGCATCGGTATCCACGTAAAATTTGTAATCTAAAAGGTCTGTAATTTCTTTGTTTGCAAAAAGCATAATACCTTCTATTATAATTACGCTTTTAGGCTGTAAAGTAACATAACCGCTACGGGTGGAAAGCGAAAAGTCATATATGGGGCAGTCGATAGGTTTGCCATCCTTCAACATTTTTAAATGCTCTATTAGCAAATCCGAATCAAAAGCGTCGGGGTGATCGTAGTTAATTTTTCTACGTTGTTCAAGTGTTAGTGCGGTGTTATCTTTATAATAACAATCCATACTTATAAGCAATGATTTTTCACCTAAGGCGTTGCTTATTTTTTTTGCCAAAGTAGTTTTACCGCTGCCGCTTCCGCCGCATATGCCTATTATAAGAGTTTGCATCGTTTTCCTCTTTAGTGTTTTTTTAATTGTAACACTTTGCCACTTTAAAGTCAACCAAAGCTAAGGTATTCGGCTGTTTATGGCAATTATCTTTTTACAAGAGAGTTTAAAATTTTTTTATATTGTACAACTTTTTTTATGCAAATAAAAAAAGCAAACGTATTGTCTGCCTTTTTTGTGCGTTATTCGCTGTATATTTCATGTTTTAAAACGCCTATAAGCGGCAAGTTGCGGTATTTTTCGTTATAATCCAAACCGTAACCGACAACAAAATAGTCGTCTATATCAAATCCCACATAGTCGGGTTTTAAAGGGGCAACTCTTCTTGCCTCTTTGTTTAAAAGCGTGCAAATTTTTACCGAATTAGGATTGCGTTCAAGTAACAGTTGTTTAAGATAGGTTAGGGTGTAACCGGTATCTATAATATCTTCTATAATCAAAACGTCCTTGCCGCATATAGATTGTTCAATATCTTTTTTCATTTGGATTTTGCCCGAGGACATAGTTTGCGCGCCATAGCTCGAAACAGCTATAAAATCCATTTCAAGCGGAATATTCATAGCCCTTGCTATATCGGCAAAGAAAACCGAGCTGCCTTTAAGAATGCAAATTAAAAGTGGCGTTTTGCCTTTGTAATCTTCTGCAAGGGTTTTGCCTAATTGGGCTACGCGTTGCTTTAGCTGTTCTTCGGTAATAAGAATTTGTTCAAGATCGTTTAACATAGTGTGTTTCCTTTTTGTCGTTTAAGCTACAAAAACTATTCTTCTATTCTAACCGTTTTTATATTAATTCGCAAGTGATTTTAACAAGGTTAACCGATTTTTCGTTTATTTTTATTTTTTCGCTTATGTCAATGGGACAAACGGCTAAAATTTCACTGTCAAAAGCCAATAGCGGAAAATGCTCCGATACCTTTGACGGAATTTTTTTATCTGTTAAATATTTTTTTAAAGTTTTACTTTTTCCGCCAAAAGTTTTTATTACGTCGCCCGATTGTTTTGTGCGGATAACGGTGTTATAGGGCAACTTATCAAAATCAAAAACCAATGCGCCTTGTTCGCGCTCGTGCGTTTTTTCAAAGGTTAATTTATACTTGGAAAAAACAATTTCGCCCATTTTAAAGGGAATTGGCAAAATCGCATTTGAATGTTGCGTTAAGTTACCGTCGTTTTTTTCAAAAACAACTTTATCATAACGCTTATATGCAACCAAGCCGTTTTTTAAGTCAATGCGCGCGCCCGTTTGCAAATTTTTAAGCTCGGCAAGCGCATCGAGATGTTTTTTTTCGTAATCAACAGTAAAACCGTTGTTTTTCATAACGGCAAGGCAAGCTCTCCTAAAAAGTGGTTCTTGATCTTTTTCGGTGAATTTTACCGAGTTACCGTCAATTAGTTGTGATGCAAGGCTGTCTAAAAGGGCGTTTTCTTGGGTTGCAATTTGCGAAAACCTATAAACGGCATCGTCTATATTTGAAAAACGCGTTTTTATAAGCGGGATTACTTTATTGCGTAAAAAATTGCGAGAATAACCGTCATCGTTATTGGTTTCGTCGGTTACAAAAGGTAATTTATTTTGTTGTACGAATTTATCTATTTCTTCGCGGCTGGTATCTAACAAAGGTCGTATGATTTTTCCTTGTTTTTTATTTATACCGCAAACGCCCGATAAAGCACACCCGCGCAACAAATTAAACAATACCGTTTCGGTTGCATCGTTTTTGTGGTGAGCTGTTGCAACAACATCACAAAACCCCTCTATAAGTGCGTTATCAAAGCATTGGTAGCGCAAAATGCGTGCGGCTTGTTCGGTGCTAAGCGAATTTTTTTTGGCAAATTCAAGCGCGTTAACGGAGTAACATTTTAGCGGAACGTTAAGTTTTTTGCACAGCTCTTTTACAAACTCTGTATCTAAAACCGAAGCTTGACCGCGTATTCCGTGTTCAACGTTAATTGCTTTAACAAAAATTTGCAAACGGTCTGCTTGCCCTAAAAGTGAATAAAGCAAACATACGGAATCTTTTCCGCCCGATAACGCCACCGCAACCGTTTGATTTTTTTCTAACAAACTTGTGTTTAACATAACAAAATTATAACATTTTTTTGCCGTGCGGTAAAGCATTGTGCGCTAAAAAAACAATATTTGTGTGCAACATATTGCTTTTTGTTTAATAAATATTTTTTTAATGCACCATAAATGTCCACTTAATATGTGTATAATATTATTGTTAAGCAAAAAATGTTAT
>CAZPFZ010000202.1:0-3061 GCA_964585955.1 uncultured Acidiphilium sp. | reverse complement strand
AGCAAACACAGAAAGAACCATAAGTTCCATTAAAAGACATATGGGTTCCGATTATAAAGTAAAAATAGACGCAAAAGAATATTCACCGCAAGAAATTTCGGCAATGATCTTGTCCAAACTCAAAAAAGACGCCGAAGCATATTTGGGTGAATCGGTAAAAGACGCGGTAATTACTTGCCCTGCATACTTTTCAGATAGTCAAAGACAGGCAACTAAGGATGCCGGCAGAATAGCAGGTCTTAACGTATTGCGTGTTATCAACGAACCTACCGCCGCTGCTTTAGCTTACGGTTTGGATAAAGATACTGCATCGCATAAGGTAATAATTTACGATTTAGGCGGTGGCACGTTCGACGTTTCCATTCTCGATATAGCCGACGGCGTATTCGAAGTTTTGGCAACCAACGGTAACTGTATGTTGGGCGGTGACGACTTTGATAAAAAGGTTATTGATTGGATGGTTTCCGAATTCAAGCAAAAAGAGGGCGTAGACCTTACAAACGATAAAATGGCTATGCAAAGACTTAAAGAAGCTGCCGAAAAAGCAAAAATCGAACTTTCAGGTATGACTTCTACCAACATCAATCTTCCTTACATCACAGCCGATGCAACAGGTCCTAAGCATCTTGATATGACTTTAACCAAACAAAAATTCGATGCAATGACCGCCGATTTGGTTAACGCTACTATAGAACCTCTTAAAAAGGCAATGTCCGATGCAGGTCTTACTTACAGTCAGGTAGATAAAGTTATATTAGTAGGTGGATCTACACGTATTCCTGCCGTTGTAGACGCAGTAAGAAAGATTACCGGTAAAGAACCCTTCAAGGGTATTAACCCCGACGAATGTGTTGCTATAGGTGCAGCAATTCAAGGCGGCGTATTAAGCGGTGACGTAAAAGACGTTCTTCTTCTCGACGTTATGCCTTTAAGTTTGGGTATTGAAACTCTCGGTGGCGTATTCACAAGATTAATTGAAAGAAACACCACAATCCCCGCTAAAAAATCGCAAGTATTTTCTACCGCGGCAGACAATCAAACTGAAGTTACAATTCACGTTCTTCAAGGCGAAAGACAGTTTGCTAAGGATAACAAAACATTGGGCAGCTTTAACCTTGTAGGTATAGCACCCGCTCCCAGAGGAATTCCGCAAATCGAAGTTACCTTCGACGTAGACGCAAACGGCATAGTACACGTTACGGCAAAGGATCTCGGCACGGGTAAGGCTACCGATATTACAATCACCTCTTCAACCAACTTAAGCGAAGCCGATATAGATAAAGCCGTTAAAGAAGCCGAGCAGTATGAAGAAGAAGATAAAAAACGTAAAGAAGCAGTTGAAGCTAAAAACCAACTTGATGGATTAATTTTCACCTTTGAAAAGACGTTAAAAGATAACGCAGATAAAATATCCGAAGAAGATAAAGCTAAGGTAGAAGCTGCAATTGCTCAGGCAAAAACCGAGCTTGAATCTAACGATACCGAACGCATTAAAAAGGCAACCGAAACACTTTCTAACGAAGGTCAAGCTGTGTTTGCAAAATTGTATCAAGGCGCAGCCGGTGCAGATGCAAACGGTGCAGGTGCAAACGATGCCAACGGCAATGCAAACCAAGGCGATACCGAATTCCATCAAAACTAAAAACTCGTAAGCTAAAAACTTTTTAGCATAGTAACAAAGCGAAGAGCATAATATACTCTTCGCTAAAACTATGTTTTTACATCAAACATAAAAACTTTCAAAATTGCTTATATAATCTTAAATTTTAAAATAAATTATGGCAAAAAACTATTATGAAATTTTAGGCGTTAACCGCAATGCTACCGCCGACGAAATAAAGTCCGCTTACCGTAAATTGGTAAAGCAATATCACCCGGATTTGCACCCCAACGATGCCAATGCCGTTGCAAAGTTTAAAGAAATAAACGAAGCAAACGAAACTTTATCCGACGAGCAAAAACGCGCCGCTTACGATTACGAATTAGATCATCCCGGCGCAAGTCAAGGCTTTGGCGGCTTTTCGGGGCAAGGCTTTGGTGGTTTTGGCAACTTTGGCGATATTTTTGGCGATATCTTCGGTTTTGGCGGCGGTTCATCAAGGCGCTCCAATACAAAAGAAAAGGGCGGCGATATAAATGTAGAGGTAGAACTTTCCTTCCTCGATGCCGCAAAAGGTTGCACCAAAAAAATCACTTATACCCGTCGCGAGCCTTGTTTGCATTGTAAAGGCACGGGCGCTAAAGACGGTACTGCTTATACCGTTTGCGATAAATGCGGCGGTTCGGGTAAAGTGCAAGTTACTTCGGGGAGCGGATTTTTCCAAAACATTAGTATTCGCACATGTGATGCTTGCGGCGGAACAGGTAAAAAAATTACCGAAAAATGCACCCACTGTTCGGGCAAGGGCTATAACAGCTCCCGCAACAATACAGAAGTTTCTCTCGATATTCCCGCCGGTGCCGATAGTAACAGTTATATAAAAAAGCGCGGCTTTGGTCACGCTAGTCCCAACGGCGGCGAATCCGGCGATCTTATAGTAATATTTAAAGTTTTGCAACATAAAATATTCAAGCGCAAGAACTTCGATTTATACGTCGATTTACCCGTTCCGTTTACGGTATGCGCCCTTGGCGGCAAGGTAAAAGTCCCCACGCTTGACGATGTTGCTGAGGTAGATATTTCTGCCGGAACGCAAAGCGGAAAGGTTTATGTTCTCCGTGGTCGCGGCATAAAAACAAGATCTTCCGGCATAGGTAATTTATACGTTACCGTTTATCCCGAAATTCCGTCGTCGCTTTCGCGTTCGCAAAAGCAAGCTCTTTCCGATTTTGCAGATAGTTGCGAATTAAAGCAGTATGGCAAGGGCAGAGAGTATAGCGATAATATGGAATCGCTTTACGGTGCAAAACCTTTCAATAAATAAGCTATATTAAACAACAAACAAAAACTTAAAAAACGTGCCAAGTATTTGGTTTGCCGTTAATGCATACCTTTAACTTGATGCACGTTTTTTGTTTTGCAAAAAAGTCCTCTTTTATAATTGCAATACTGTTATAAAGC
>CAZPFZ010000201.1:0-3080 GCA_964585955.1 uncultured Acidiphilium sp. | reverse complement strand
GTCAAGCGGATAGAGGTGTATTTTAAAAAAAAATTTTATTTTTTATCCTTTTTAATTAAACTGTTTTACTATATTTTTTAACGATGATATATATTAAATTTTTTTATTGACTTAAAGTGTTCGTATTCTTTATAAATAATAATCAATCTATAACTTTATCGCGATCTTTTTGTGTAACTTTAGAAATAAAATCCTCGGTTGATAGTTCATAACTACTTCCGCTACGTTCTCGTACCGATACCGTTTTGCCGTTCTCGCATTCTTTATCGCCTAAAATAAGCATATATGGGACTTTTTCAAGCTGAGCATCACGTATTTTTTTGCCGATTTTTTCAGATCTAAAGTCGCATTCAACTCTTATTTTGCAATACGTTAAACGTTCCGCAATGTTTTTTGCGTATTCAATACTTCTATCGGTTACGCATAACAGTTTTACCTGAACGGGCGAAAGCCATAACGGAAAAGCTCCGGCATATTTTTCTATTAGCAAAGCAAGCGTTCTTTCATAACAGCCTATAGAGCTACGATGTATAACAAAAGGTACTTGTTTCTCTCCGTTTTGATCAATATAATACATGTCAAATGAGTGACCTGCAGCAAAATCTAACTGGAGCGTCATTATCGTATCTTCTTTACCGAATACATTTTTTGCTTGAATATCAAGTTTTGGTCCGTAAAAAGCGGCTTCGTCGTTTGCTTCGGTATATTTTATTCCCGTCCGGTCTAAAATATCGCGCATGAGTTTTTGTGTATCTTCCCACGCTTTTTCGTTATCTATGTATTTTTCTTTATTCTCGCCGCGTTTTGAAAATCTGTATGTAACGTTATTTTCCATACCTAAACTTTTTAAACAAAAAATACATAAGTCAAGGCTCTTTTTAAATTCACTTTCAATTTGTTCGGGCGTGCATATAATATGCCCGTCTGCTAAGGTGAACTGTCTTATGCGGATAAGACCGTGCATTTCACCGCTTGCCTCTTTTCTGAAAAGAGGTGCCGTTTCGGCATATCTGCAAGGCAAATCACGATAACTTTTAAGACTACTTTTATAAATATGGTATTGAAAAGGACATGTCATTGGACGTAAAGCCAAAACTTCCTCATCCGATTGTTCATCACCCAAAATAAACATTTTGTCTTTATAGTGATGCCAATGCCCGGAAGTTTTGTATAAATCGCTTTTTGCCATAAATGGCGTCCTTGTAAGCATAAATCCGCGTTTTTCTTCTTCGTCTTCTATAAAACGCTGTAGGATTTGCATAATTTTTGCGCCCTTTGGCATAAGCAAAGGTAACCCCTGCCCGATAGTTTCTTCAGTCATAAATAAACCAAGCTCTCTACCGAGTTTGTTATGATCTCGTTTTTTTGCCTCTTCCAACGCTAACAAATAAGCATCAAGTTCGGATTTTTTTTCAAAAGCAGTACCGTAAATTCTTGTCAGCATTTTATTTTTCTCGTTTCCGCGCCAATAAGCACCGGTTAGAGATGTTAATTTAAAAGCTTTAATTTTTCCCGTACAGCTTAAATGTGGACCTTTGCACATATCGACGTAAGCCCCTTGTTTATAAAACGAAATCGGTGTACCGGAAGGAATATCTTCTATAATCTCAACCTTGTAGCTCTCTTTAAAGCCTTTCATTAATTTAATTGCTTCTTTTTTGTTTAAATCGAATTTTTCTATAGGTAGATTGCTTTTTATGATTTTTTTCATTTCCGCTTCGATTTTAACAAGATCTGCTTGAGTGATTGGTGTTTTAAAATCAAAATCGTAATAAAAACCGTTTTCTATCGCAGGACCTATCGCTAATTGACAGGTAGGAAAAATACTCTTTACCGCTTGAGCTAAAACATGAGAGCATGTGTGACGGTAAACAGCTAAACCTTCAGCATCTTTTAATGTTAAAATTGAAAGGTTGCAGTCTGCGGCTATGGTAAATGATAAATCAACAAGTTGTCCGTCAACTTTGCCGCAAACAGCGTTTCTAAATAATGTTTCGCTTATGCTTTTAGCTATTTCTCCAACGGTTATTCCTTGCTCAAACTCCCGTTTTTCTCCGTTGTTTAATGTAATAAACATTTGCCCTCCATGACATAAAAAACCTTATGCACATAACAATGCATAAGGTCGGTTAATTATAAAAATCGCGAATTTATTTTTATCGCAATTTAGCGAATGATTTTGAATTAATATTATATTCAAGAAAACACGATGCACAACAAGTAAGACTTATTCTTTAATCAATATTACCTTCAGATAAAACACCGATACTTTATTTCTTGTCCGATTTTCCATGCTTATATATTATATACGTCTTTGCCCAAAAAAGTCAACCGATTAACCGCGTATATATGAAATTTTTCCGTCAAAATACTCTTTAAGATATTCAGCTTCTTTAATCGGTAAATCACCTTTTAAAAATATTTCACCCGCACCAGAAAGCAGTATTTCTTTAAAAAGTTTAAAGCCGTTTGCGTTTGGAATGAGATCTGAGCGCTTTAGTAGATTATATTTTTTATCATATACTTTATCGTTTTCGATATAAACCTTTTTCCCTCTTTTTTCCTTTATTAAAAAGGTTATAAATTCTTTAAGTTCTCTTTCGGAAAAATATCCTGGAATGTACTCTGTAATCTCATGCCATTTTTTTATTAAAGGTTTTATTTTAAAAGTATAAAACCCGTCTATAGCGCAATAATTATTTTCGAATGATAATTTAGCCTTAATATAGCGTTTATCGTCTTCTATATCAGCCGATATCAACGACGAAAGAAGAAATTCTTTGTGTAATGTGCTTAATCCCCTTAAATTAATTTTGTCTTCGAAAAGAGAGTATTTATACGCAACGCAAATAACGTCGGCGATTTTATCGCGAATTAAATCTTTGGCACGCTCATATATATCGTCGTCAAAATTAAATATTCCTACCGTTCTATGTTTATCCGCGTATATTTTTGCAATGTTTAAGTTTACAAAAACATCGGAAATTCCTTCTTTTAAATAAATGATATTAGTTGTGTTTTCCGAGCATTCGGAAATATATAATGAACTCATACTTCAATAGTTTAAGCAAACTTTCTCC
>CAZPFZ010000200.1:0-3101 GCA_964585955.1 uncultured Acidiphilium sp. | reverse complement strand
GGGAGGTATTCTTGTTAACATATATTTAAAATATAAAACATAATTATTTATTATGAAAAGTGTGTTTTTAAGCGAAAAAAAGTCGGGTAAGGCATTAATAACAAGCGTTAATTGCAAGCTTGCCGAGCGTGAAAGGTTAAACAAATTGGGCATTTCGTGCGGAAAATACCTTTATATTTTAAAAAATAACAAACAAGGGTGTGTTGTGGTGGCTGAAAATTTAACGGTTGGCTTGTCGCAAAATATAGCCTCAAAAATCATGGTGCGCTAATGAGTGAAAATGTGTACATATGCGGCGTTGCAAATTCAGGCAAAACCACGCTTTATAATACGCTTACAGGCAAAAACGAAAGGGTAGGCAATTGGTACGGCGTTACCACAAATGCAGTTAATTGCGTTATAAAAAGTGGCAAAAGACAGCTGAAAATTACAGATTTACCGGGTAGTTATTTGGATTCTTACACGCTCGAATCGCAAGTTGTGTTAAATAACATAGATAAAAATGGGGTTATAATTGTCGTTTGCGAAGCTGTTAATTTACAAAAAGGTCTTAATTTTTTAAAAGGCATTGCTCAGTTTAACAACAAAATTGTTTTTGTAGTTAACTTTTATTCAGAGTTTAAAAAGTCGGGCGGATATATAAATTTTTGTTTATTAAAAAGGCTAATCGGGGCAGATGTTGTTTGTGCCGAATGTAACGATAAAAATGACGTTAAAAACATATTAAGTGCCGTTAATCGACTTATAGACGGGGATTTTATTCCCATTAGGCAGTTTAATACTCAGCAAATAATGCAAGTATCATATAAAAATTCGCGCGCTTTAAAGCTTAGCTTATTAGATGAGTTAATGCTTTGTCCGGCGGTTTCGTTTGCCGCTTTTGCATTGTTTTCGCTAACAGGTATATATCTTGCATTCGGCAAATATGGTATTGGTACATTACTTGCAAAAGCAACCGAAAAAATGCTTGAATATGCCGTTAATCAACCTATAGCGCGGCTTTTAACAAAAATTGGCGCAAATAATTTTATAAAAGGCTTTATTTGCGAGGGGCTTTTGGGCGGATTTAGCTCGGTTCTTGTGTTTTTACCAAGGCTTGCCGTGTTGTCGTTATTTAGTTCGTTTATAGAAGAAAGCGGAGTTCTTTCGCGCATGGCGTTTTCGCTTAACGGCTTTTTATCCTTTTTCGGGCTTAGCGGCAGGGCACTTTTTGCACTTTTTAGCGGTTACGGCTGTACCGCGGTTGCTGTTCTTGCTACAAACGGGTTAGAAAATAAGGTGGTAAAACGTCACACTCTTTTATGTTTGCCTTTTATAAGTTGTTCTGCAAAAGTTCCCGTCTATTTGTATATTGCATCACTTATCGGTGCCAAATACGCATTTAGTTTTGTCATAATAATATATGTGGTCGGCATTTTTTCGGCGCTTGGCTTTTCGCTAATGTTAAAGGCCGCGCAGAATCTTCCAAAGTCGTCGCTTATAATAGAATTGCCTCCTTTACGTATTCCGCATTACAAAAGTCTGCTAAAAACCTTGCAAAATTTTATAAAAAGCTTTATAATAAAAATAGGTTGTGTAATAACCGTTGTAACAGCCTTTTTGTGGCTGTTAAAATCCCTTTCCCCTCAAATGCAATATTTAAGCGATGCAAACGTAACCGATAGTTTGCTTGTGCATGCGGCAAATGCCTTTTCATTTATTTTTGCGCCCATCGGATATACCGATTGGCAACTTACAGCCGCCGCAATAGTCGGGCTTTTTGCTAAAGAAAGCATTGTTGCCGCTATTGCCCTTTTGGGTACAGGTAGCGCAACGAGCTTGCAACTTATGGCTTTTTTGGTCTTTTGCTCGTTGTATCCGCCTTGCCTAACGGCACTTGCAACAATTGCAAAAGAAGGGGGTATAGGTCCGTTATTGCACATTTTGTGTTTTCAAACAGTACTTGCATTGCTTTGCTGTTATAGCGTTAAAAGTGCTTTTTACATTTTGCCTTTAACTGTGTTAGTTGTGGTTGTGTTTGTTGTTATTAAAATAAAAAAATCAAAAAGTCGCGTGTGCTTTAATAAATGCGGAGATTGTACAAATGGAAAAATTTGCCATACAAAGCGAGCAAAAAATAATTGAGCTTTTATCCGAATGTTACGGCAGTAATTTGCCATACGGCGAAATAAAGCAGTTATTAAAAAATAAAGATATAAAACTAAACGGCAATCGCATAAACGAAAATTTGCCGCTAAAAGAGGGCGACTTATTAGAAGTATTCACAAATGCCAAAACAATTCCCTTAACCCAACTTTATTGCGACGACAATATTATTATAATGAACAAACCGAGCGGCATTAGGTCGGAAAACTATTTTATGCTCGTAAAGCAAAAATTTTCAAACGCATATTTTACGCATCGGTTAGATGTAAACACAAGCGGCATAATTGTTTTTGCGCTAAACCAAGATGCTTATTTAGAGTTATATAACGGTTTTAAAAACAGGCAGTTCGAAAAATATTATTATTGTCTCGTATACGGCAAGTTTGAAAAAAACGCGGATATTTTGCAAGATTATCTTTTTAAAGACGCCAAGCGCGGCAAAGTATACGTGTATAGCAAAAAAGTAGTCGGTTCGCAGCCCATAAAAACGGGGTACGAGCAGTTAAAAAGCGGAAATCTTTCAAGTGTTTTGCGTGTTTGTCTTTATACCGGCAGAACGCATCAAATACGCGCGCACCTTGCGCATTACGGGCATTTTATTATAGGCGACGGCAAATACGGAAATGATAATATAAATAAACAGTTCAATGTAAAAAGTCAGGTTTTGCAATCCGCCGAAATAAAATTCAATTTTAATAGCGATAGCAAGATTTATTATTTAAATCAAAAAGTATTCAAAACAGATTGCGGCAGTGTATATTCTCTTCTAAAATAGCTAAATTTTGGCAAAAAAAATAACGCAAAAATTTTTTTTATATTTTTTTTAAAAACGATATAAAAACGCTTGCAATTATTTTTTGGATTTGGTATAGTAATAGAGCGTTCGAAAGTTAGCGCGTTATGGGAGCATAGCTCAGTTGGGAGAGCATCTGCCTTACAAGCAGGGGGTCACAGGT
>CAZPFZ010000199.1:0-3108 GCA_964585955.1 uncultured Acidiphilium sp. | reverse complement strand
TTATAAAGATATTTAAAAAAATTGAAAATTATCAAAAAATTACTTGTTAATTTTATTGAGCTATGTTATAATAATTCGGTAAAATGATTTTAGCGCTTTTGCGCGGACGGAGATAAAAATGTCGGTTTTATTTTATAATATTTTAGATAGTTTCTCATTATATCAGGCTTTAAGTGTAATTTGCGTTGCCTTATCTGTTTTGTGTGCTTTGTTTATAACAGTTGTTGTTATGATTCAACCGGGCAACTCAAACGGCATCAGCGCGCTTAACGGAACATCCGATACCTTTTACGGTAAAAACAAATCTAAAACGGTAGAAAGCAAACTTAGAAGACTTACCGTTATTTGCCTTATTGTTCTTACTGTTTTAATGATCGGTTTCTTCTTGCTCCAATTCCTTATGCCTGTTGGTGCGTAATATCATAAAAAAAATCTAAAGCGGCTTAATTTTTGTTAAGTCGCTTTTTAATTGCCCAAGTAAAGTGTTTGTAAATATTAAGCATAAGGCAACAAAAGGAGAAATTTAGGTTATGACCGTTAAAGAGTATATTATAAATTTATTTGAAAGCGGAGAAATTAAGCATATAGGCGAAAAGGCTTTGTCAAAAAGGATGCGCCTAAACGGTGAAAGCGAAAAAAAACAACTCAGAAAAATTCTTGATGAACTTGAAAAAGAAGATGTGCTTATTTATATTGACGGTTCGTATTCGCTCACTAAAACGAGTGGCTTTTTAAAGGGTAAAATTAAAACGTTTGAAAAAGGTTATGCTTTTTTTATACCCGACGACGGCTCGGACGATTTGTTTATTCCTTACAAAAACCGCAATGGGGCATATCAAGGCGACAGTGTTTATGTAAGAAAAACATACGAAACAGGCGGCGACAGCGACTGTGCCGAAGTTGTAAAGATTACCAAACGGGGCGTTACTTCTTTAAGTGGCATTTACTATGAAAAAAACGGGGTGGCATTTGTTTCGCCTGATGATGATTCTTACGGCACCGATATAATGGTGGCTCGATCTAAAAACAATAATTTGCGTTCGGGTGAGCAGGTGATTGTAACAATTACTTCCTATCCGTTGGATAAAAAACCGATGGGGCGCATTAGCTGTGTGCTCGGCAACCCGCGTGACATATATTCGCGCGTTAACGGTGTTTTAATGGTTAATGACGTTCGCACGGTCTTCGGTGCCGAAGTGATAAGGCAAATTGAAAAAATTCCCGATGTAGTTTTGCCAAAACAGGCTGAAAACAGAAAGGATTATAGGCAGCTTCTTACCGTAACTATAGACGGCGACTCCGCCAAGGATTTTGATGATGCAATTTCTGTGTTTAAAACACAAGATGGTTTTGAGTTATATGTGCACATAGCCGACGTTTCTGAATACGTAGGCGAAAACACGGTTTTGGATAAAGAGGCATACGAGCGCGGTACGAGTATATATTTGCCCGATCGCGTTATACCTATGCTTCCTGAAAAATTAAGCAACGGAATATGTTCGCTTAATCCTAATCAAGATAGACTTACTTTAACCGTTAAATGTGAATATGACGGCGATGGAAATATTATCCAAAAGTCCTTCTATAAGTCGATTATCCGCTCAAATTGCCGTATGACATATAAAAAAGTTCAAGCTTTTTTCGACGGTAAAAAAGAGGCTTTAAGCGAATATAAAGAGTACGCCGAAATGTTAAATGTAGCCAAAAGCTTGCAAGCTTTATTAACAAAACACCGTGAAGAAAGCGGCTATGTGGATATAGATGTATGTGAAAGCAATATTTATTTTGACGCACAAAACAAGCTTATTGTAGAAAAAAGAGAAAGCATAGAAAGCGAACGATTAATAGAACAATTTATGATTGCGGCAAACGTTGCCGTTGCCGAATTTTTATACTATGCCGATCTTCCCGCCGTTTATCGCGTGCACGAAACCCCGTCGGCTGAAAAGATAGAAAACCTTTGCGAATTTTTAAAGGCTACGCAAATAGGTATTGGAAAAGGCAAGTTTAAGTATCCAAAAGATTTTTCCAATGTGTTAAACCAAGCGCAAGGTAAACCTATTTTTTCCGTCGTTAACGATGTGGTTTTGCGCACTATGCAAAAAGCCGTTTATTCCTTTGAAAACAAAGGGCATTTCGGGCTTAACGAAAAATGCTATTGTCATTTTACTTCACCTATAAGAAGGTACCCCGACCTTACCGTACACCGCATATTAAAGGGTGTGTTAGACGGTTGCAGTGGAGAAGTTTGCAGTAAATATTCGCCTAAAGTTGCGCAAATTGCCGAAAATTGCACTTTAACCGAACGGAAAGCCGACCTTGTAGAACGTACCGCCGACGATTTGTATGTTTGTAAGTTTATGTCGGATTTTGTAGGCGACTTTTTTGAAGGTCTGGTTAGCGGCGTTACAGCTTATGGCGTATATGTGCGCTTGGAAAATTCAGCCGAGGGCTTTATTCCGCTTGAAACATTACCGTCCGGCAATTATGCTTTCGATAAAACAAAATTTTTATTAACGGGCAAAAAGTTTACCTTTAAAATCGGCGATTGTTTGCTTGTTAAGCTTGTCGGGGTGGATTATTACCGCGGCAAAATAACCTTTGCGTTTGTAAGTAAGCAGCACCAAGATTAAAAAGGTCAATCAAAGTATGAAATCTTCTTGCCGTTTAGCGGTAAATGTGGTATAATGTAAATATGAAATGTATTGTTGAAAATCGCCAGGTAAGGCACGAATATTTTATAGAGGACAGTTACGAGGCGGGCATAGCCTTAGATGGCGGCGAAGTTAAGTCCGTGCGTGCCGGAAACGTTAATTTAAACGACTGTTTTTGTCTTATAAAAAACGGGGAATTATTGCTTAAAAATATGCATATAGCCGTTTACGATAAAATAGGCGCATTTAACACTAAAGAAAGTCGGCGCGATAGGCGTTTGCTTATGCATAAGCGCGAAATACGCAAGCTTAACTCTAAGGTAACCGAAAAAGGTTATGCTCTTGTTCCGTTAAAACTTTATTTTAAACAGTCTCTAATAAAGGTAGAAGTAGGCTTGTGTAAAGGTAAACATACCTACGATAAAAAGCAAACGCTTAAAGAACGCGATATAGA
>CAZPFZ010000198.1:0-3110 GCA_964585955.1 uncultured Acidiphilium sp. | reverse complement strand
ACATGGAATGAAATAACAAATGCAGAATATTATGAAATATATATCAATGGGGAATACAAAACAATGACAAAAAATACAGAATATAAAATTGAAAATCCAACAGAAGACATAAAAATTAAAATAAGAGCTGTAAATACAATCATAAACGAAGAAAATGAAGAAAAACAATATAGTAATTATAGTAATGAAATCACATATAAAATAGAAATAAAACCAACTAATAGTAGTATTATATTATTTGAAATAAATGATACCCATGGCGCATTTGAAACAACAGAAGATAATCCAGGTATCGCAAAAGTTGCGGCTGTAATTAAAAACTTAGAAAAAGACAATACAGTTGTTAAAATAGCTAATGGTGATATTTTTCAAGGCGGTTATGTTTCAAATATTACATATGGAAAATGCTTTATTGATGTATTAAACAGCCTAAATTTTGATTGTTTTGTAATTGGAAATCATGAATTTGACTGGGGATTAGACAAAATAGCTCAATACAAAGATGGAGATATTACAAATGGCGAAGCAAATTTCCCATTCCTAGCCGCAAACATCATTGACAATACAACAAATAAAAGACCAACATGGCTTGATGAATATACAATAATAAACAAAAGTAATCAAAAAATTGGTGTAATTGGCTTAATTGGCGAAGGATTAACATCCTCAATTAACACAAGTATGGTAGAAAATTATACATTTACTGATCCACTACCAATTATAAAAAGATTAGTCCCTGAATTAAGAAATAAAGGATGTGATTACGTTGTTGTATCAATCCATGAATACAACGATAATACAAATAATAAAATAAGTTATTTAGACCAAAATATGTTGCCCGACGCAATCATCTGTGGGCATACACATCAAAGAATAAATGAAACTTTAATTACACAAACAAACTATGATTTACCAGTCGTTCAAAGCAATACAAAAAACTATAATGTCGGCACAATAACTCTTTCAAAAACAAACAATATTTTAAATAAAGCATCAATTAAACATTATTATCCTAGTGATTATAGCGAAGATCAAGAAATTCTAAAAATAGTAAATAACTATGAAGATTTAATCAACCAAGGAAATGAAAATGTTGGCTTTACACCAAATAAACTAACAAGAAGCGATTTAGGATATTTCGCGGTAGACGCAATAAAAGAAGGAACAAATGCTGATCTTGCAATTATGAATACTGGTGGTGTAAGAACAGAATTAAATTCAGGTTACATCAAAATGAAAGATATCTATGAAGTATTCCCATTTGATAATTATATATATATCGTAAATATCAAAGGAAGCGATTTAAAAAATTTCTTAAACAGAAATGGTGAATATATGTATTGGAATCAAAGTTTTAATCCTTCGTCAATTAATAATAACCAAACTTATAAACTTGCAATTATTGATTATGTTTATTTTGGCACAAGATATACATATTATTTTGAACCATATACTGGAACATCTACAAACGAAATAATAAGAAAATATATCATTGATTCATTAAAAGAAACCTTATAAGGAGAAAAATTATGAAAGAAGTAAAAGAACTTATTAATTTTATAAACAATTCAAAAACAATGTTTCACGCGGCAGATGAAATAAAAAAGCTTCTTATAGAAAATAATTTTACAGAACTAGATGAAAGAATAATCTATAACCTAGAACCAGAAAAAAACTATTTTACAATAAGAAATGACGCAAGTATTATTGCTTTTAAATTACCAAAAGCACCAAAATCATTTAAGATAGTCGCAAGCCATTTAGATTCACCATGTTTTAAATTAAAACCAAATAATAAAATAATCCAAAGCGATTATCAATTATTAAATACTGAAGTATATGGTGGACCAATTCTTTCAACTTGGTTTGACCGTCCATTAGGGATTGCAGGAAGAGTATTCATCAATACAAAAGAAGAAATCAAAAAAGAATTAATAGACTTAGACACAACGGTAGTTATTCCAAACATTGCCATCCATTTAAATAGAGAAGTAAATAATGGATATGCATATAATCCACAAATTGATACATTACCTTTATTTGGTGAAAAAGATACAATTGATTTGAATAAAAAAATCACAAAAATTTTAAAAGTCAAAGAAGAAGATATCTTATCATATGATTTATTTACTTATCCAAAAGAAAAAGGAACAATAATTGGATCAAATAATGAATATTTCATCAGTCCAAAAATAGATAATTTAGAATGCGCATTTACATCATTACAAGCTTTTATAAATGCGAATAATGACTCAAATATATTAGTATATGCATCATTTAACCATGAAGAAGAAGGAAGTAATTCAAATCACGGCGCAAATTCAACATTCTTAGAAGATACATTAAGAAGAATTGCGAACACATACCATAAAGATTATGAATTCTATTTAACATTACTTGCAAACTCAATTATTATATCAGCCGATAATGCACATGCAATTCATCCAGCAGCCACATCAAAAGCTGACCCAACAAATTTTGTTTCAATGAATAAAGGAATTGTAATCAAAAATGCCTGCAATTTAAGTTATACAACCGATGGAGCCTCAGCTGCACATTTCAAAAAAATCTTAAAAGATCATAATATCTTATATCAAGATTTCACAAATAGATCAAATTTAAGAGGTGGTGGAACTCTTGGAAGTATTAGCCTATCACATATAAGTATCAATTCAGTTGATATTGGATTAGCACAACTTGCAATGCATAGTGCTGTTGAAACAGGAGGCGTAAAAGATCTAAAATATATGATTGATGGCTTAAAAGCATTTTATGAAAATAAACGTTAGGTTAATTCCTAACGTTTTTTAAACTCTAATTTTCCAAATAAAACATTATCGACAAAATACTTGCAAATAAAGTCCACAAAGAATAAGGCAAAAGTAATAAAGAACTTTTCTTATGAATTAAAGCAGCTTCCATCATTCCTAGAAAAATAGTCAAAAAAGTAAATAAACACATAATATAGCCTAAAAATAAATTATGCAAGTTAAAAAACACAAATGAATACAATGACATAAAAAGATAATTCAAAACAAAAAAAGTAATTAATCTTTTATAAGAACCATTATTTTCTTTATGACGATATATATGAAAAGTGATAAAAATAC
>CAZPFZ010000197.1:0-3204 GCA_964585955.1 uncultured Acidiphilium sp. | reverse complement strand
ACCCCCAATATTTAAATAACGTATAAAATATTTTTTATTGCAAATAATTTATAAAGAAAATTTTTTTGGGGGTTAACGCATATGGAAAATAGTAAAATAACCGAAAATGTTTTAAAGAACGCTTACAAAAACGCGCAAATGGCTTTACTTTCGTTAGACGATGTAATTCAAATATCAGGCGGCGAACTTAAAGAAGAACTTATTAACGAACGCGAAAGCTACGAAAAAATAATAACAGACATATCCGTATTGGCTCACGGCAAACAAATTAGTTTGCCGGACGTTGGCACAATGCAAAAAAAGATGGTTTCGGCTTCTATTTCGATGAAAACAATGGTTGACGATTCAAATTCGCATATAGCCGAAATGACGCTTAAAGGAACCATGAACGGCGTTACCGAACTAATAAAAGATATTTCGGAATACGGACATTTATTAGACGACGACGTTTTGCATGCCGTTACAATCTTAAAAGAGTTTGAGGAAAAATGCGAAGAAAACCTTAAAAAGTACCTATAAAGCAATATTTTTAAAAAATTCCATAAAATAAAACCCTGCTCTTTATTTTAGAGCAAGGTTTTTTGCCGTATAAAAATTAATTATGCCGCAATAGGTAAAGCTTTATTTGCCACTATTGCATTGTATAATTCCACTAAGGATATTTTATTCAAATCATTTATTAAGGCATCCGACGGCACGCCTTTAAACAGCTCAACATAATCTTCGAGGGAATATTCGATTAAAGGCAACAGCATTGAAAAATTATCGGTAAACAAAGAGTTGCCAAATATTGCCCCTTTAAAAAACATTTGATCAAGTTCTTTTAGCGAGGAGTTACTGTATAATGCGCCTGCGTATATATAAATATGGTTATAGGTAAAATCCTTTACCTTATTATATAATTCAGCATCTAACAAATATGAAAGTGCGCCACCGAGATATTCGCTATCTATTTGCGCTATTGTTTTGTTTTTTAACTTTTGAATAAACGGCGATAGCGTTTGTTCCACAAACTGTTCGGGATTTTTTACATATTCTGAAACAAACTGACAAACATACATATAAGCATTGTTCGCGAGTTTGTAACCGCCTTGTGCTTTTGCCCAAAATTCGTTAAAAGTGAGTTGCATTAAACAATCGGGCAAGTTATAACTTGCAAACAATCCGTTAAACTTTTCAGCATCTATTAGGGCAAGAGTTTTTTCACCATTTTCGGCAATAAATGCGTTAAACTGTTCTTTAAGGTTGTTTACATAACCTTCGGGGTCTGCAAAATAATCGTTTAGCGGATCAAAAATATATACTTCAACCCAATTCCTAAATGCACTGTTTTCGCCTACTATCACATCGTTTTTGTTTTCTTCAGTAATAAAACGTGTAAGCAGTCCGCCTAAGTCGTCATTTAGCTGCGCCAAAGTTTTACCCTTGAAAGGCGAAAGAATAAAATCGGCATAAGGCAGTGCATTTTCTGCAAAGTAAGCTAACGGATTATTACAAAATTCCGTATATTCAGCATTTACAATACTTAAAATGTCCGAAATTTTTACATTTGAATAGTTAGCATAATCTATATCGTAATAAGATAAAAGTTTATTTATTAGTCCTAAAACAAAGGTATCTACATCGTTTACGGTAAGTCCGTTATTAATAAGTTCTTGAAATTCGGTCAATCCGATATAGTTGCCATTATCGTCGGTAAGTAGGGATATAAGTCGATTAACGCGATTTATAATGAGTTCGGAAAGTCTATCAAACTCTTCTTGCTCAACGTTTTCAAACAAGCCGTTTAAAAAATCTTTAAGCAGTTGTTCACAATTTGCTTGCTCGTTAAATACGGGCTGAGAAAGCGTTCCGTCAAACAGTTCGCAAAGCAATGCACCCGCTTGGGTGAGTTTAAGTTGAGCTGCATTATCGGCAACAAAAACACAATTGACAACGTCGACCACATAATTTGTAACACTATCGACATCAGCATTCAACGTGTATTGCACAAAGTTTTCAAGCGTGGCATTGCCGTAAGCGATGTTGCCGTTATAAAAATCTTCGGTTAAACTACCGAATTTTTTCCATTTTTCGGCGTTAACCGAATCGACAGATGCCATAATTTTTGTTAAATCATCAATGACAACCGAAAAAGCCAAATTCTTGTTTACATACGGCTGAGCAATTGTTCCATCTATAAAGTGTTTTAACGCATCTGCTACATTATAAGGTGCACTACCAAAAACAACGCCAATTAAACTATCTATCGGTTTATTGCCAATATCGGTTATAAGCTTTGAAAAATCTCCGCACGTTACATTATATAATTCACGAACGGTCATATTAATAATGGGATCTACCAAATCGCCAAGCTCGTTATTAAAGCTTAAAAGCTTATCGAAATTGATTGAAAACAATTTAGAAAAGCTGTCTATAACACGATTATCGCCACTTTCAGCAAGTTGTTCTTGCGTTAAGTCAAGCGGCTCTCCTAAAGATGGTTGGTAATTAAAAATAGCATTGGAAACATCGTCGAACTTAGCCCCGGAAGATAAATACCAATAACCGTCGGAATAATAATCAACGGAAATAATATCGGATGCAACACTCTTTAAAGCGTCGCCGAAAGTTAAACCGTCAAGCAGCAACCTAACAGCTGTGTACGGATCTTCAAATATTTCGTACATATTCTTTAAGGTTATGCTTTCCACATTTTTTACAAGCTTGGTTTGAATATCCTCGCGTTCGATTTTTACAATCGGCTCAGGCTCGGGTATTTGCTGTTCCGTTTGAGATGAACTATCGGAATTTGCAGAATCGCCCGCATCGGAGCAACCAACAAAACCTATAACCGAAGCAACACTCATGATTAAAGCTAAGATAAAAATCGCTAACTTCTTCATAATTAATCCTCCTATTTTGTATTTGATATTGGTTTTTATGTTTACATTTTAAACTATAAAAAGTAATAAATAGGTAACATTTTTGAATATTCAAAAAAAACCGATTTTAAAAATCGGAATTTTTCGTTAAATTTGAGTCGACCTATAAGCCGAGTTCTGTCTAGTGCGGTTATCTATCTAGGCTTGCCGTTGCCGACAAGCTCAAGCGACGTTCGTGCGAGCGCGCAGGTCAAAGCCCCTTTGCGCGTTCCTATCTTGCTTCAGGTGGGGTTTACACAGCCTCCCGCGTTACCGAAGGAGCGGTGAGCTCTTACCTCGC
>CAZPFZ010000196.1:0-3226 GCA_964585955.1 uncultured Acidiphilium sp. | reverse complement strand
ATTTATATCCTTCCGCATATAATTCTTTTAATGCGTCTAAAACTTGGTCACTTGTAATTTCATCAAATGAAATTTCTGGTGTTGATATGGTTTCATTAGTACCATTCATTTCCATTTCAAACATTTCTTCAATTGACATATTTGCAAAATCAGTTAAGCCACTTAAGTTTTGTTCTTGTTTAGATGTTTCTTCATCAAGCCAACTTTCTTTTTTAATCCAACTTACATTATGAACAACTAATAAATATGGATCTCGATTGTTTGTCTTTTTCTTTTCACGATTTTTAAAGACTGAATGAAGATTTAAAATTTCATTGCAGGCGTCTAATTCTGATTCTACAACTTTTACATTTTTGTTGATTTGATTATATTGTAAATATGGTGTTAATTCATTTACATTATCTCGAAGTGAACTTGAAATACGAATATAAGAAATGCTTGGTGAAGATGTTAATAAATTTCTTACTTTTTGCATATAAGTAAATCCTAAAATAAGATTTCTTTCATATAATGCGATACTTCTTGATTCACCTGTCATTAAATAGTTAAGTGCAGTTTCTTCTGATGTAAATCTAACCGCAACAGGAATTGATGATGTTGATGTAACACCCATATAAGCAAGATATGAATATTTATCTAAAGCCTCATCGTTCTTAATTGTTTCTTTAAGTTTATTCATACTTGTAATTGGTAAAACATCAGTACTTCCGGCAACTGTTTGAGGGAATGAACCAAGTTTTTCGCATTTTTGACGAATTAGTTTTGCGAGTGCAAGTTGTCTTGTGCCACTTGTTCCTCCTGCATATGCTAGAGTTACAACTTGTTTGCTGGCACCCAAATCATTCGAAATAATTGATTTACCTTTTTCATTTAAAACTGCTTTGTCATTATCAGTTTCATCATATTTTAAATCGAATAATGAACCTTTATATCCAGCTAAAGCAACACGAGTACGAATATTGTTCATGTGTTTTTCGTTTAAACCTTCTGTACTATGACCACTTAATAAAATTGAAATACCAGTTGATCTAATACGTGTTAATAATGTGAATAGTTTCGTCGCAATTCGATCTGAAACCATTGAGTTTTCATCGCCTTCGACTCCACCCATCATCATTGTATTAAACTCATCGATAACAAAAAGCACTCTTGGAATAATCTTATCTGTTTTACCTTTAATTGAAGGTAAATTGTTATATTGAACAATATCTTCAACATTATTTTTACTTAATAATTTCATTCTTTCCCCATGAATAGATTCAATCATATCAAGCATATCTAAGGCATTTTCTGCTGTGCTCTTTAATGATAAGTAATTAACATGTGGAATATATAATTCTCCACCTTTTTTATACATATTAAATTCTGTTGATGAATCTTTACCTTTAAAGTCAACTAAACAAATATTTAATTCATTTGGTGAATAAAAATATGCGGCGGAAAGGATTAAAACATGTAATAATGAAGTTTTACCTGAACCTGTTGAACCTAAAAAGATTGAAGATGGTGATACTTTCATATCAATTTTAAAATTATAAATATCCGCATTAGATTTACCAATTGGAATTTCTAATTTATAATCATAGAATTTATTTGAAAGGGCTGAATAGCTATTACTTGAACTACTATTTTTAGAATCGACTTGTTTAATAAGTGAATCAATAAATAAGATTTTTGTACTTTCATAACCATTTTTGATTTCTTCCCAATATTTTAAATTGTCAAATGATGGTACTGTTAACGCAAATGATGTATTTTTGCCATTATAGTTGAAAGTTTTATCATTGAAATTAAAATCAGTAAAGTAATCAGCACCAAATTCTTTATAATCTAAATATTGATATGTTTCTGATGAAGAATAGTCATTACGTTTTTTAGTATATGTTTCTTTGTTATTTGATTGGAAAATAATTGTTATTATTCCTGTATCTTTATCATCAATTAAATTTTTTAATTGGTCGATAACTTCTTCATTTTCAAAACCATAAGGATAGTTATTAACTAATAATAAATTGTAATGATGTTGATTATCAACTATTGTTTCATTATATTTAAAGATATTATCATAACCATCTGTACAATAATCATCAGAACGTCTACGACATTCTTGATAAAGATTTTTAATTAAATCTTCAACCTTATTTTTATCCGTTACAACTTCTGAATGCATAATAACGTCACCTAAGTATTTTTGTGCTCTTTTAATAATTGGTGTAAATGGTGAAGAGATACTTTTACTAGGTGATGGGCAATCAATTGCGGAAATTTTTAGTTTCTTTTCAGGAAGTCCTGTTATAAAAGTAAATAGCAATTGTTCAATATATTCATAGAAAGTACTTGCTTTACGATCTGCCATAACGTTTTCTGGTAAATCAATGATAATTGCTGTATGTTCTGTATCTAATTTCCAATTAATTTTTTCAACATTTAAGCCTTGTAAATCATCTTTTAAGAATTTTTTTGAAAAGTCACTTACTTCTTTTTCGATTGGATCACGTTGTTGAATACCTAATAAGAAAGAATCGTCATATCCATTACCAAATTCAATTTTTCCATTTTGCATACGATATTCGATATTATTGGCACGTATATTTTCAATTTCATCTTTTAATGATTTAATTGTAGGATATACTTTTAAATTTTCTAATTTTTGTGTTTCTTTATATTCTTCTTCAATTTGTTGTAATGATATGTTATAATCTTCAATTACTCGATCAAGAAGTGTTTTATAAATACCTGATTCCTTTAAAAGTGCTAAACCATTATCTTTTAAATATTTTGCGTCTGTATAAGCTTGATATAATTGTTTTAGAAGTGTTAACATTTCTTGATAATTATTGCATTGAGCTAATTTATCCATCGCTTCAACAGCTTCATTTTGAATTCTTATCGCCCAATCATCAGTATTTTTCTTTAAATTAAGTTCTTTACGTGGTTTAATGCCCGCCATTGCGAATTTAGCATCTAAATCAAAATCATCTAGAACAAAACTAGCTTGAACTCTTTTTAATTCGTTCATTATTTTGTCTAACTTTTCCACAACTTTTGCATAATCACAGACAAAAGCTGCATCTCCTTCACCTGATTTAACTTTATTCATTAATCCTTGAATTTCTGTTTTACTATCTAAATAAGAACTTTTATAATTAGCTATTTCTTCGTTATAGCTTTTCATTAATTTTTTTATTTCATTTAATAAATCATTTATTCTCATAAGTTAATACTC
>CAZPFZ010000195.1:0-3255 GCA_964585955.1 uncultured Acidiphilium sp. | reverse complement strand
ATATATATGCCCTACTTTAACAGTAATTTTACCACCAAAAATATATAATAAATTACGACCTTTAATATAATGCTGTTTAAGTCTTGACGATTGCTTGACTTTTTTTAATTTAAACGTATAATGAGTTATATTGTTTTTGCAATAAAACTCAACAATAAGGAAATTATGAATAAAAAGGGATTAACCTCTGAACAAGCAAGAGACCTTGAAAAGCAAGGACTTGCCAATATAGTAAAAAATAAATCCAACCAAAGCTACTTATCGATATTAGTAAAGAACCTCTTTACATATTTCAACCTAATATTTGCCATACTTTCTATTTTGCTAATATGCGTAAACGAATACAACAGTTTATCGTTTTTGCCCGTAATTTTGGCAAATTTGGTAATAGGTATATTCCAACAAATGCGTTCCAAAGCGGTTTTAGATAAGCTTTCACTTTTAGATAAATCGCATTTTGTAACCATGCGCGACGGTAAAGAAATCAACCTACCCTCCGATAAACTTGTTAAAGGCGATTTTATAAAGCTGAGCGTGGGTCAACAAATCCCGGCGGATTGCATTATAGAAGAAGGCACTGTTTTAGTAAACGAATCATTATTAACTGGTGAAGCCGACGAAATAGAAAAAAAATTCGGCGACGAACTGCTATCGGGCAGTTTTATTATATCGGGTTCGTGCTATGCACAGCTAACAAACGTAGGCAAGCATTCGTATTCGGCAAAACTAATGGCAAAAGCCAAACAAATTAAAGAAACCAAGTCTGAAATGATTAAGGATATTGACCGCATTATATTTGCAGCTGGCGTAATAATCATTCCCATAGGTTTAATCCTGTTTTGCCAAGCCTACTTTTTTAACAAATACAGTATAGCCGACTCTATAACGTCAATGGTAGCCGCAATTATAGGCATGGTCCCCGAAGGCATGTACCTTTTAACGACAATTGCGCTTGCATTAAGTTCTATCCGACTTGCACAGAATCATGTTCTTTTACACGACATGAAAAGCATTGAAACACTTGCGCGAGTGGATGTTTTGTGCGTTGATAAAACCGGCACCATTACCGAAAATGTTATGGCTGTCAATAATTTTATAACGCCCGATATAACAGATGAAAACAAAATTACGCAAATACAGCGCGATTTAAGTAATTATATTGCCACCGTAAACGACGAAAACGCAACAACCGAAGCTTTAAAAAATTTTTTTAAAGACGGAGAGAAAATATCAAATGCCATTGTAACCGATTTTACATCCACAACAAAGCATTCGTCAGTAACGGTAAACGGCGATGTTTACAAGCTTGGCGCACCGGAATTTGTACTTGATGCAAATTTACTAAACAAATATTCGCAATTGATAGAATCAAACGCAAAACTCGGTAACAGAGTGCTTGTTTTTATTAAGCAAAACAATGGTGAATGCATTTACTGTGCCTTTATTTGTTTACGAAACGAAATACGAAAAAATGCTAAAAAAATATTTACATTTTTCCATGAACAAGGCGTAAACATAAAAGTAATTTCGGGTGATAATCCCGTAACGGTATCGCAAGTGGCTCTTGAAGCGGGAATAAAAAATGCCGATAAATACATTGATGCGGCTAATTTAGTGACCGACGAAGATTACGATTTAGCAGTAAAACGATACACTGTTTTTGGCAGAGTAAAGCCCGAACAAAAAAAATCTATAATTTGCGCACTTAAACGTCAAGGGCTTAAAGTTGCAATGACGGGCGACGGCGTTAACGATATTCTTGCGATGAAAGAAGCTGACTGTTCTATTTCTATGGGCTCGGGGAGCGATGCGGCAAGAGAAGCCTCTCAGGTAGTGTTAATGGATTCTGATTTTTCGCACATGGAGCAAATTGTATCCGAAGGCAGACAGGATATAAATAACATTACAAGAACCTCTACCCTATTTTTATATAAAAATATTTTCTCGCTTGTTTTGGCAATTTTCTCGATTATCTCATTTGAAGCATACCCCTTAACGCCACCGCAAATATCGCTTGTTTCGTTATTCAACATAGGAATTCCGGCGTTTTTGTTGACGTTAGAACCTAACAAGAAAAAACAAAAGGGTAAATTTATTACCGAAACAATAACAAAAGCATTACCTGCGGCTATAACATCATTCCTTGCGATTATAACATTGACAAAGTTTGCCGAACTATTCAATACCAATCCGCACGAAATAAGCACGGCAAACACATATTTACTATCGGTTGGAGGCTTTTTGATTTTGGGGCGAATTGTAAGACCGGCAAATAAGTACCGTTCTGTTGTGTTTGCAATTTGTATTATCGGCTTTTTATTCTGTGTTAACGTTTTTAACAATTGGTTTGAAATTGAGCATGTTTCAACGCAAAATCTTTCGCTTTGTGTGCTGTTCGGTGTTGCTGAAGCTTCGGTAATACGTTGGATTTCTGTGATTATAATGAACGTAAGAAAAAAACTTGAAGAAAAACAGCGTTTAAATATGCAAAACAATAAAACTTAAAATTCATAAAACTCATCTTGACGGGAAAGGATAATGAAAATGTCAAAAACGCTTGTTATCATTTTGGGTCCTCATGCTGTGGGCAAAGTGACCGTTGGACAAGATTTTGAACGAAACCATTCGCAAAACCGAGTATAACCTTAAAAGACGGCAGGACAGCCATATTGAAAAGTCCGTGCGTTGAGGATGCGGAAAAATTGCTGAACTACATAAAGAAATCGTGTGGCGAAACTGAATATCTCGCACGTTATCCCGAAGAATGGAACACCTCCGTCGAGCAGGAGGAAACATGGGTAAATCGTTTGCGCGCCTCTCCCGATACCTTGGGAATTACCTGCTATGTTGACGGTGAGGTTGCTGGCAACTGTGAGATCAACTTTAGAGGTGGCATGAAAACCTCACACAGAGCAACCATCGCTATTGCAATTCTCAAAGACTACCGGAATCTCGGAATCGGTTCTGCAATGCTTGATGAGCTTATTGCTGCGGCACAAAATCGAGGAACTGAGCTCATGGAGCCGAAGTTCATCGAGGGTAATGATCGTGCAAGGCATTTGTACGAGAAATTCGGTTTTCGTGTTGTTTTCGAAAAGTCAAATGCGTTTAAGCTCAAGGATGGCACTTGTCGGAACGAGTTCTATATGCAGAGTATTTACGGGAGATATAAAGGAGCAAATGGACTTTGAACAACTTGCAAAATCGCTTGTCTGGGAAACATCCCCGAACCCCTTTAACACAGATTTCATCTGT
>CAZPFZ010000194.1:0-3259 GCA_964585955.1 uncultured Acidiphilium sp. | reverse complement strand
CTTTGCATTGCATTACCCGTTGTAGGATGCTTTGCTAGAAATCCAAATTCGCTTAAAGAGATTAAAATTTACTTATTTTCATTATGATTATACGAATATTTTGACGGTACCGTTCCCTTGATTTTTTTGAACACTACAGAAAAATATTTATAATCGTCGTAACCGGACATATAAGCCGCTTCTTGTAGAGAATAGTAGCCTGTCGATATCAACTCGACTGCGTTTTGTATTCTCAAACTCATAATGTATTTTTGTGGAGAAACGCCGTAGCGAGCCTTGAACAACTTTCTGAAATACACTTCGCTCATAAAAGATTTTTCAGCTATTTCTTTTATTGTGAGTTCGTTTCTTTTGTAGTTGTCAAGCATATAGTCTATAGAGCTTTTAATGGGGGAATCCGAAATTTCGGGAGCAAAGTTTTGAACGTGACATTCGGCTAATATTTCGTAAAGCAATGCGGAGCAACGGTATTTATATCCGGGCTCTTTTTCATTCCAGCACTTTAAAATTTTTATAAAAAGCGCGGACAGCGATTTAGGATCAAGAGGAGTAAAATATTCGATATTTTGAGTGTTATAATTTGAGATATCGAAATGTACAGCAATTAGTTCGTCTTTATTCGAAATTCTGCTATAATCAAGTCTTGCCGGGACGTAACAGACACAATTATCCTTTATAGAGAATTCTTCGGTTTCGGTTTTTAAAACAGTGTCCGCATTAAATCTAAAAGACAGTGCGTTGAAATTTCGTCCGCTGTTAAATAAATTGACGTTTTTCTGCTTTAATTCGATTACGTCAAGAATATTAACCGAAAGCATTTCTTTTTCCAAAAACACGATTTCGCCTCCCTAAATCCACATTAATTATATCAAAACTGTTTCGAAAAGTCAACCATTATTATCGAATAATAGGTTGTACTACATATTTTTTAATGATATAATAAAGTAAATTCTCTTGGAGGAAATAATATGACGGAAAGAAAAAAAGTTTTAGAGCTTTTTGAACAACAAAGCGATTTCGTGAATGAAAAAGTGTCGTACGGAGTGGAACACTACAGAAAAGGCTGCGCTAAAATCAAATTTGTAGATAGCGAAGGAAATTTAATTCGAAACGCGAGAGTAAAAGTAAGGCAAAAATCGCACGAATTCCGTTTCGGCGCGAATATTTTTATGCTCAACGAATTCGAAAACAAAGAGAAAAACGAAAAATATAAAGAATATTTTCCGACTTTGTTCAATATGGCGACTTTACCGTTTTACTGGGATGCTTTGGAACCGGAACAAGGAAAGCCTCGCTACGATAAGGACAGCGCGAAAATTTATCGCAGACCGTCGCCCGATTTGTGTATTGATTTTTGTGAGAAACACGGAATAGAACCGCGCGAACATGCTTTGGCTTACGATCATTTTTTCCCGAAATGGTTGCGCGGCGCAAGCGTTGCTGAGGTTAAACGTGAATTTGAGAGGAGATGCGCGGAAATATCCGAGCGTTATGCAAAAAAAATAAAAACCATAGAGGTTACTAACGAAATGGGATGGGCTAACGGCGTTACCGATTTTTATGACCAGCCCGATTTTATAGAATGGTGTTTTAAAACCGCTGAAAAATATTTTCCGAACAATCAACTGGTGGTAAACGAAATGACGTATCTTTGTTGGGAGGATGGATGTCGCGCTACCGATAAGTATTACGCGTATATTGAGGCGAATATGCTAAAGGGTGCAAGAATAGACGCTATTGGCATGCAATATCATCTTTTTAATTTAAGAGAGGATGAATATAATAAAACGCGCTTAACCCTTAATCCTAAGAATTTGTATCGACATATGGATTTGTATTCCGATTTTAATAAGCCTCTGCAAGTTACCGAGGTAACGGTTCCGGCATACTCTTGGGAAGCTGAAGACGAGGAGCTTCAAGCAAAAATAATCGAAAATTTGTATTCGCTGTGGTTTTCTCATCCCAACGTCGAACAGATAATTTACTGGAATCTCGTTGACGGCTATGCGCACGTGAATGATATTGACACTGCAAAGATCAGAGCGTCGCAAGGCAATATGGCAAAAGGTGAAAATTATTATCACGGAGGGCTCTTTCGTTTTGATTTCACGCCGAAACCCGCTTATTATACGCTAAAAGAACTTACGCAAAAAAAATGGCATACCGAAACCGAGGTCGTTACCGATAAAGACGGAATTGCAAGCTTTAGAGGTTTTTATGGTAATTACGAAACAGAGATAAACGTTAATGGGAAAAAGTTTATAAACGAAATTGTCTTGTCTAAAAAATCCGATAACATATTTGAGGTGACTACGAAATGACGGAAATTCTTGTCATTCTTGCATGCGTGCCGCTTTACGTCGCGAATTCTTTTTGCGATAAAATCGTTTCCTCGAAAAATGTTAATAATTACTTATATAACGTTATTAAATTTTTTATTTGCAGCCTGCTTGTGTTTCCGATGCTGTTTTTTGACGAGTCGTCGAAGCTTGGGATGGGGTGTTTGCTTTGCGGAGTGGCTTGCGGCTTTATGTATGCGATAAGCAAAACGGTAATTTTGAAAGGCTACGAAAAAACCTCGGTGGCATTTATGACGTTGTGTCATGCTTCGGGAATGATTCTGCCGTGTATAATCGGACATTTTTGTTGGAACGAGACGCTTGGCATTTTATCGATAATAGGAATTGTTTTGGCTGTTTTTTCGATAGTTTTATTAAAAGATAAAAAATCCGAAAAGAAAGATTTCGATTTTTGGGGAATAGTTATCGGTATAATTGTATTTATGACTAGCGGAGGAGTTATGATTGCTCAAAAGTTAATGGGGCGTTGCTTTGAAGAGCAAAGCGTCGGCGCGTTTAATTTATATTCGTTTGTCGTTGCGTTTTTGATTCTTTTGTGTTTTATAAGACCTAAATATGTTCATAAAACAACTTTGAAGCCCGTGATATTGTGTGCGTCGATAAGTGCGGCGTCACTATCGGTTATCAGTTTGGTGATGACTTATTTAGCTAGTAAAGTTCCTTCTGTGGTTTTGTTCCCGTTGTTTAACGGAGTGGGGATTATTGCGGTTTGTATAGGTTCGGCATTCGCGTTTAAGGAAAAGCTGAATGTAAAAAAAATTATAGGCTTGATAGTCGGAATTGTAGGTTTGTGTCTTGTAAACTTTTAGTAATATTTGACAAAGAGTCTTAAATTATATTGTTTTGAGAGTGTAAAATAAAGTGTGTAAGTAAAGAAATAAGGCTTACACACTTTTCCA
>CAZPFZ010000193.1:0-3269 GCA_964585955.1 uncultured Acidiphilium sp. | reverse complement strand
GGAACACGTTGCAAACTGTCGCAAGGGATCCTTGCGGAGAGCTATTATGTAATCTTATTATAAAATATTAAAGATTATTTGTTAAGTTTTTCCGTGCGCTCTTGCGTGCGGATTTTTATATATGTAAAATAAATTTTGTTGGAGATACACAAAAATGAAAAACAAAGTAAGATTTTTAAGTTTATTGACGGTTATTGTTCTTTCAATTCTTTCGTTAACGGCTTTTACCGCTTGCGGAAAAAACAATTCAGACGATAACAAACTTTACGTAGGTATGGAATGTGGTTATATTCCCTTTAACTACACGCAATTAGACGATAGTAACGGTGCTGTAAAAATATCCAACGCAGACGGATATGCAAACGGTTACGACGTAATGATCGCGAAAAAAATTGCCGAAGGTCTTAATAAAGAATTAGTTATAGTAAAATACGAATTTAACGCTTTAGTTAACGCCGTTAAAACGGGTGTGCTTGACTTTATAATTGCAGGTATGAGCCCTACTGCTGAAAGAAAAGAAGAAATAGACTTTTCCGACGCTTATTACGAAAGTCAGTTGGTTATTGTTGTAAGAGCCGACAGTAAGTACGCAAATGTTACTTCGTTATCCGATTTTAACGGTGCCAATATAGTTGCTCAGGTAGGAACTTTTCATGATTTAGCGCTTGAAAGCCAAGCTAGCACATATGGCATTAAGCGTGGTACGCCCATGAAAGACTTTCCCGCTATGACGGTTGCTTTAACTGCCGGCGCCATAGATGGCTACGTTGCCGAAGAACCCGGCGCTATTGCCGATTGCGCTTCGGTATCCGGTCTTACATACGTACACCTTGTTAATAATTCTACAGGGTTTACAGCTTCTGCCGAAGACGTTCAAATTGCGGTTGGCTTAAAGAAAGGTTCTGACCTTACAGCGCAAGTAAACGCTGCATTGGCCAACATTTCTCAAGAAGAACGCCAACAAATGATAGAACGTGCAATAAGTTTATCTACGGGTTCAAACATAGAAGAATAATGTTTGCCGACCAATAAATGAGTGAAGGTTGAATTTTTAAAATGACTTTTTTTAATGATATAGCAAATATAATTGCCGATTATCACAAAATGATTTTGAAAGGTGTCGGCTATACCCTTTTGGTTTCTTTAATAAGTACAATTATCGGACTTATTCTTGGAATTTTAATTGGTGTTTTTAGAACTATACCCACACCTAAAAACAAATTCTTACGTGTGCTAAAAAAGGTTGCGGACATTTTATTGTCCGCTTATATCGAAGTTTTCCGCGGTACGCCTATGATGGTTCAGGCAATGGTTATATTCTGGGGTATTGCAGGGTTGCTTCCGAACCCTAAAGTGGTTATGGAAACACATTTTATCGTATCTATGGGTATGATAATTGTTTCAATTAACACGGGCGCTTATATGGCAGAAATCGTTAGGGGCGGTATTATATCTATAGACAAAGGGCAAGAGGAAGGCGCTGCATCTATCGGTATGACGCATTTTCAAGCGATGATGCACGTTGTTTTGCCGCAGGCACTGCGCAACATTTTGCCATCGGTTGCAAATGAATTCGTTATTAATATTAAAGATACTTCCGTGCTTAATGTTATCGGCTTTACGGAATTATATTTTCAAGCATACACAATTGTTGCCACAACCCATAAAACCTTTCAAACATATCTCTTGATTGCCGCTATATATTTTGTTTTAACCTTTACAATTACCAGGATTTTACGTTTTATCGAAAAGAAAATGGACGGTAAAAAAGATTATGATGTTCAAGGTTCGCAAAATTTAGATGCCGAATCTTTTGCAAAAGAAAAACAATTAGAGGGAGGTAATGCAAATGGCTAATAATGCTTTAGACGCAAGCGCAAACTTGCAAAAAACTCCCGTAATACAAATAAGGCATCTTAAAAAAACTTTCGGCACGCACGAGGTGTTAAAAGATATAGATTTTACAGTCAATAAAGGCGATGTAACTTGCATAATAGGTTCTTCCGGTAGCGGTAAATCCACACTTCTCAGATGTATTAACCTATTTGAAACACCATCTTCGGGCGAAATATTGTTAAATGGCGAAAATATTATTAATGCAAAAAGTCCTACGGAATATCGAAAAAAAGTGGGGATGGTTTTTCAGTCCTTCAACTTGTTTAAAAACATGAACGTGTTAAAAAACTGCACGGTGGGCCCCATTAAGGTGTTAAAGTTGGATAAAAAAGTCGCTGAAGAACGCGCGCTTAAATATTTGGGGTTAGTTGGTATGTCGCAATACGTAAATGCGCGCCCGTCACAACTTTCCGGCGGACAAAAGCAACGCGTTGCCATAGCCCGCGCTTTGGCAATGGAGCCCGAAGTTTTGCTGTTTGATGAACCTACTTCGGCTTTGGATCCGGAAATGGTCGGTGAAGTTTTAAAGGTCATGACCGACCTTGCGCAAACGGGATTAACCATGGTTGTTGTCACGCACGAAATGCAGTTCGCGCGCGATATTGCATCGCATGTAGTGTTTATGGATGGCGGCGTTATTGTGGAAGAAGGCAATCCTCAAAGCATTTTCAACAATCCTACCGAAGCCCGCACTCGCGAATTTTTATCAAGATTGCTCGGCTAAAAACAAGCGGCTTAACAATGTTTTTTATAAACGGGTTGTTTTGCTTTTAATGTTATTGCAAAATGTTTAAAAGTCGCGATAATCAACCTATAGGCTTACATTTTGATTGTTTTTGTATTTGTGTTGTGTCGTTTTTTAATATTAAACCTTTGCTTTTGTTTAATATTTAAACCCACACTAAAATTTATAAAATCGGTAGCTAAAAAATTTTTAGCTCATAAAAAAGCTTTTGCGTTTTTTTGTTGTTCTTTGCAAAATTTTGCTTTTGCAAGGGAGCATAGGAGCAATGGCTTTTTTTAGTTTTTTTATTGTTGCACGGCAGCGCTGTAATTGTGAGTTTTATTTTTTGGTAAATCATTTATTATTTATTGACCTTTTTATACAAAAGTGGTAAAATGAAAATGCGACACAACTTAAAATGTTCTCATCAAAGTATACTTTCGGACATAAGTGTACTTAGTTTTGCTTTACATTCAAATCTTTGATGAGAAAAATATTTTGTTGGTGTCGCAGCCTGCAAAACAAATGGCACTTTTGTTAGTGCCGTCTAACTTTATGGCGGCACTTTTGTTTCTTAGCTGCGATCCACAACTCATTATAGAATGGGTTTTAAATATCCCAATTATTATATAATCGGTTAAAAACTCAA
>CAZPFZ010000192.1:0-3275 GCA_964585955.1 uncultured Acidiphilium sp. | reverse complement strand
TAATAAAATAATATGCGTGCGCGCTACCTTCAAATTATACAAATAAACGAAAATAATTAACAATTTTATCAATATGTAGCGCAATAACATGCGGAGAACGTTATATATGGCAGATGATTTTAACAATACGGCTGTAGTTGAAAACAACGAAGTATTTTCCAACAGTTGCATAAACGAAGAAATAATTTTACCGATGATCGCATTAAAAGGGTTGGTTATGTTTCCTAACGTAACCACCTCGTTTGACGTAGGTCGTCAAAAATCATTGCTTTCTCTCGGCGAAGCCCAAGAAAAAGACAATATGATTTTTATCGCAACCCAAAAGGATAAGGACGACGACGATCCGTCTCCCGATAATATTTATACGGTAGGCGTTGTATGCAAAATAAAGCGCGCCTATCATTTTGATAATGCCGTTAACGTGCATGTCGAAGGTTGTTACCGTGCGGAAATTACCGAATATGTAACTACCGACGAAAAATTTGTGGTTAAAGTTGAAAAAAGGGAAGCTGATTATTCCGGCGGTATGGACTTAAAAGTTGCATACGGCATACTAAAAGATAAATACCGCGAACAAAACGATTCCGAAAAGAAAGGTTCTTCCTATTTTACCACGCAAAGTATATTTAGTGTATCGGATCCGGATATTTTTGTTAATATAGCAACCTTTAAAAGCGATTTTTTAGAAAAAGATAAGCAGCGTGTTTTACAAACTCAGTCGGTATTAAAAAGAATAGAGATGTATTTGTCTTTGTTGATTAGTGCCGAGGAGGTAAAAGAAACCGAAAATCGTATTAACGAACGAGTTCGTTTAAGCGTTGAAAAAGGTCAAAAAGAGTTTTACTTGCGTGAACAGTTAAAGGCTATACATCAAGAATTGGGCGACGACGAAAACGAAAAAGATGAGCTTGAAAAAACCATTCGTAATAAGCATATGCCTAAAGAGGTAGAAGATAAAGCATTAAAAGAGTTGTTCAGAATGTCAAAAATGAACACAAGCTCACCCGACTATACCGTTTTGCGCACATATTTAGATTGGATAATAGATTTGCCCTTCGGTGAAAAGACTAATGACAGAGAGGATATAAAAGAAGCGCGCAAAATTCTCAATGCCGACCATTTCGGATTAGAAAAGGTAAAAGAAAGAATAGCCGAATATCTCGCCGTTATGAAGCTTACAGGTAAAATAGGCGGTTCTATTTTGTGCCTTGTAGGGCCTCCGGGCGTAGGTAAAACCTCGGTTGCTTCTTCAATTGCGCGCGCTCTCGATCGCAAGTTTGTTCGAATGAGTTTGGGCGGCGTTAAAGATGAAGCCGAAATTAGGGGACACCGTAAAACTTACGTAGGTGCTATTCCGGGTAGAATTGTTTACGGACTAAAAGAAGTAGGTACCGCAAACCCCGTATTTTTGCTTGACGAAATAGATAAACTTTCATCTGATTTGCGCGGCGATCCCGCAAGCGCATTACTCGAAGTTTTAGACCCCGAACAAAACGCAACATTCCGTGATAGATATCTCGAAGTGCCCTTTGATTTATCCGACGTATTGTTTATAACAACGGCAAACTCGCTCGATACAATTCCCGCTCCCTTGCTTGACCGAATGGAAGTAATAGAGCTTAACGGCTACACTCGCGAAGAAAAATATGAAATAGCAAAACGTTATTTAATACCAAAACGCCTAAAAGCCAACGGACTTGAAAAAACAAACGTTAATTTTAGCGAAAATGCCATTTATGGTGTTATAGACGGATATACAAGGGAAGCCGGCGTAAGAAATCTCGAACGTGAATTAGGCAATATTTGCCGTAAAATCGCTTGCGACGTAGCCGAGGGCAACGGCAAAAAGAAATATTTGGTGACCAACGAAAATATAGAAAAATATCTCGGCGTACAAAAATACTTGGGAGACGATGAAGATTTACAAAACGAAGTAGGTTCGGCAACGGGGCTTGCTTGGACAGCAGTAGGCGGAACCACGCTATCTATAGAAGTAAGCCTTATGCCCGGCAAAGGCGAAATTTTGCTTACCGGCAAGCTTGGCGACGTTATGAAAGAGAGTGCGCGCACTGCAATAAGCTACATTCACGCCCATGCCGAAGAATTCGGAATAAAGGAAGAACTTTTTGTATCGCGCGATATACACATACACGTTCCCGAAGGCGCAACGCCTAAGGACGGACCGAGTGCCGGCATAACAATGGCAACCGCGTTATTGTCGGCGTTTACCGAAAAGCCCGTCAACAAAAAGATTGCCATGACGGGTGAGGTTACTTTAAGGGGTAAGGTTTTACCCATAGGCGGTTTAAAGGAAAAAGCTTTAGCGGCATACCGTGTTGGCGTAAGGGATATAATTATTCCCGAAGCAAACAAAAAAGACTTGGAAGACATTCCCGAAAAATGCCGCAAACAAATTAATTTTATGCCTGTAAAACAGGTTAACGAGGTATTCAAACACGCAATAATCGGTTTTTAAGGGTAAGCAATAACAAAAGAGCATAAAAGGAGAACAATATGGTTATAAACGACGCTAAATTTATAAAATCGGCTGCCGATAAACGTGGCTTTATATTATTCGATAAGCCGCTTATAGCTATATGCGGTCGCAGTAACGTAGGGAAAAGTTCTTTTATTAACATGGTTTCAAACCGAAAAAAGCTTGCAAGAACGTCGAAAGACCCGGGTAGAACGCGTTTAGTAAATTATTTCGATATGGGGCAGTTTGTAATTGCCGATTTACCCGGTTACGGCTTTGCTCAAGTTTCCAAAGGTGAAAAATTAAAATGGGCAAGGACTATAGAAGACTTTTTTGCAATAGAAAAAAACATTTCTCACGCAATACTGTTATTAGATATACGCAGGGAGCCTAATGCCGACGATATAGATTTTATCAATTATTTAAACCATTATATAATTCCCTTTACCGTGATTTGTACTAAGACCGATAAACTTTCAAAATCGCGCATAAAGCCTGCGGTAAAAAAAATAGCCGATCAGCTGTGTTTGGGTGAGCAAAACGTTTTAGCCGTTTCTAACGAAAGTGCTTTTGGCAAAGATTCCGTTTACAAGCGTTTTGATGAGATTGTCGCCGCATACAATATGCAAAAGCAAGATGAATGTGAACAAGATAACGATGAACAACAGGTTGACTGCTAAAATTTGTAAGAAGCTTGAACTGCTAAGGAGAATTATAAAGTTAAATTAAACTAATTCAAATAAAAACTTTATTAAAAAATCAAAAAAGGGGAAAAATTTACCGCAAGGTAAAATAAAAT
>CAZPFZ010000191.1:0-3313 GCA_964585955.1 uncultured Acidiphilium sp. | reverse complement strand
AAACATTTATGAGTAAGGAAATCAAAATCTTTCGATCTGTGATTGTCCCATTCAAATCTGGAACCGACGATGTCGCCAATAATTGCTCCAATCATCTAATTTCCTCGCTTTCTTTCGATGGTATTAATAATACTGCTCGATGTAGTTATAAGCCTTATCAAAGACGTCTTTATCCTTGATTTTGTACTTGATCCAGACAACACTGCGGAGGGCTTTCTTGACTTCCTGCTTACCAGCAGTGGTGCTCTGCCAGCCGTCGAAACGTACAATTTTTACAATGCTGTCGATGTCGGCAACAATACGCTCAACGATGACAGGAGTGCTGCGGTTTTTCAAACCGTTAAAAAGTTCAGTCAATGCAGCGATGCCTTTATCAACTTCCTGCTCCGGCACAACTTCTTTTTCTGCTTGTGCAGCTTCTTTAGCAAGTTCCAGCAGAAGTTTCAGGAACTCAATGCTGGTCAGCAGACCCTGTTCGTGTTTTTCACGCAACGTTTCGAGCTTCTCACCAAGCTTGATGAATTTCGGATCTTTGGTGTGCTTCATGATTTTGGCTACGAGAGTGATTTCAACCTTTTTGGTAGTCTTCTTCAAATCTTTCTGTTTTTCCAAGAAATCATCAATCAGGTCAGCGTCCATTGCAAGAATTTCCATATCCTCATCAGCTTCGCCGACGGTCAGATTTTGATGGACAAGCTCGATTGTTTTTGCACCCAGAGAAGCCCAGATCAAACCACCACGGCCATCGGTCGGCTTCACAGACTCGTAAACACGGGACAGCCACTGGTAGTCAGTCTTATAGGCGTTCAGGAAACTATCAGGAGACAGAGCGTCCCACGCACGGTTCAGAACACGGTAGTCGGCAGCAAATGCATCCTTTTCCTTATTTGTTGGCAAGCATTCCTGCGCCGCCATGAGACCTTCCCAGCCTTCGACTGTTCTGTCAACGCCCATGAAATAGCTCAGGCACTTTTTAAGGAGTGCAGGAAGCTGCTTCTTAATTTCTTCGATGTTAGTGATGATTTTACGCATGCTGTTTTCGTCGAAATCCAGAGCACGTGCAACATCATCGAAGATGCCGATGTAGTCAACGATGAGACCATGCGTTTTGCCTTGGTCGTAAGTACGGTTGGTACGGCAGATTGCCTGCAGAAGAGTGTGGTCCTTCATAGGTTTATCCAGATACATCGCCTGAAGAATCGGTGCGTCAAAGCCAGTCAGCAATTTAGCTGTAACAATAACGAGCTTCAGCGGGCTGGCAGGGTCACGGAAGGTATCCAGAACTTTACCTTCTGCATCACGGTCTCTACGGTATTTCTTGTAACGATCTTCTTTATCGTTGTTGGTATCCATAACGATAGTGCTGGCTTCTTCTCCGAGAAGTTCATCGAGAACTTCCTTATACATCAGACAGCACTCACGGTCATAAACAACGACCTGTCCTTTGTAGCCGTTAGGCTCAATTTTCTCCTTGAAGTGTTTAGCAATGTGTTCACATACCTTGCGGATTCTGGCAGGGTTGTACATGATTGCTTTCATATTCACTCTGCGAGAAAGCTCGTTCTTCTCATCCTTGCTAAGCCCAGCTTCATCGGTCATGGTTTCAAATTCACGATCCAGTTTATCCTTGTCCACATGAAGCTCTACCGGAACAGGCTCAAAGTGGAGAGGAAGAGTGGCTCCGTCACGGATGGAATCGGAGAAAGAGTAGCGGCTCATATAACCGGCACGGTCTTCTTCGGCACCAAAGGTAGCAAAGGTGTTTTTGTCGATACGGTTGATAGGAGTACCGGTCAGACCGAAGAAGAATGCGTTTGGTAGAGCGATTCTCATCTTTTCGCCCAGATCACCTTCCTGTGTTCTGTGGGCCTCATCGACCATTACGATAATATTGTCCCGAGGATTAAGCTCACCACTAACCTCACCAAACTTGAAAATGGTGGTGATAAGGATTTTGCGCATATCTCCGCGGAAGAAGGAAAGGAGTTCTTCTTTTGTGGCAGCACTGGTCAGGTTCGGGATATCCGATGCGTTAAAGGTAGCGGTAATTTGTGTTTCCAGATCAATACGGTCGTCAACAATAACAACAGTCGGATTTTTGAGTTCTGGAATCATTCTCAGTTTCTGCGCCGCAAAGACCATAAGCAAGGATTTGCCAGAACCTTGGAAATGCCAAATAAGACCTTTCTTAGGGTATCCGGCGATGACACGACTCACAATCATATTAGCGCCTTCAAACTGCTGGTAACGGCAGATGATTTTATATTTGCGATATTTTTTGTCAGTAGCGAACATCGTGAAGAACTGGAAAATATCCATAACGTTCTCTGGCGTAATCATATCCTCGATACTGATTTTCACATCGGCGAGACCGCCTTCAACCTTATGAGTTGCAGTATGCCACGGTCCCCACATGTTGATAGGCATATTGATGGAACCGTAGCGGTAGCATTTACCTTCTGTAGCAAAGTTGAAGACATTAGTCAAGAACATAGCGGGGATACTCTTTTCGTAGGCGGAAATATCGCCAGCTGCGTCAAGCCACGTAATGGCGCTACGAACCGGAGTTTTCAATTCACCGATGGCAATCGGGAAACCGTTGATCAAGAGAACGATATCCAGACGTTTGCCTCCTTCGGCCTGCGGGTACACCCACTGGTTGGTCACAACATATTCATTGAGAGCGAGATCTTCTTTGCGCATAGTACCGAAGAAACGAATCGGAACCATACGTCCATCCTTGCCAAAAGGATAGGAGTTTTCTTCAAAAATCATCTTTTTAAAGACTTCGTTCTGAGTGACGAGGTTGTGCGGCTGAACGGACAGGATGACGGTTCTGAGCTTGTAAATGACCTCATCGGCACGGGAAGGGTCTTCTGCGATTTCAGGGTTAAGGCGAATGAGCGCCTCTTTGACCATCGGTTCGACGAGTACATCCGAATGCATACGAGGGAGTTCCTCGGCGGGAATGTATTTCCAGCCATTTCCCTGAAGAGTGGAAAGTATCATCTGTTCAATGGTGTTATCTTCATTAAAAATAGTAGCCATATATATTCCTCCGTATCTAAAGTATCAAAGCAACAGTCCTAAATATTGGACTTAATAGAGTTTCGATTGGATTTCCGCTTGTACACCACGCCAGCCTTCTTCAGCTGCGGCAATGGTTTCCTTGTAAAGGTTCAAGCCGGTGTTGTATTCCTGAACGAGTGCTTCTTGTGCTTCAAGAGGAAGGACAGGAACTTCTAACTCGCTCATGTCCTTGAAGTTGATATTCACGACACCAGTTCCACGCTGTAGACTTTTCAGCATTTTC
>CAZPFZ010000190.1:0-3327 GCA_964585955.1 uncultured Acidiphilium sp. | reverse complement strand
AATACATACGAACCGGATCCTCAATGCTAACCCCTTCCGGCACAGACAGGTCAATCTTCTCCATATCGACCTTTTCTTCTTCTGACAACAACAAATCCATATCATCCGGAATGTCCTCATCTACGTCCGGTGTGATGCGAAGCACATCAATTCCCTGTGCTTCTACATACTCTAAGATTTTATCCATTTGTTCTGCTTCCAGCTCCATGTCTGAGAAAACATCATTGATTTCCTGGATTTCAAGCGTATTTTTCTTTTTCTTTCCCATGCTAACCAGTGTTTTCAATTTTTCCTCAAATTTAATAGCCTGTTCTTCCATGTGGTATCCATCCTCCATAATTTGTTAATATTTTATCCTCAATCAATAGAAATATGCAATTTCTGTAAGTCTTGCAGGGATCTTTTCGCTTCCATAATCTTTTGCAGCCCCGCAATATCTGTCGGTTCCAGTTGTCTGGTAGCCTCATCAACACTGTGACTCTTCACTCGGATAATCGTTTCTTTCAATGCCTTTTCCTGGTCTGCCTTTGTATCCAGCCTCTGAATCCTGGTATTAAATAGGGAAGCAACTTCTCTGTGTTCCTCTTCATCGGTGAAATGGTTCATAACCTTTGCAGGAACCAGATCCCCCTCCTCATACTGTGCATACAACAGTTCCGCAACCGTCCGATACAGTTCCTTTGTAAAATCCCGTGGCAGAATATATTTTTGAATCTGCCGGAATATCGGTTCACTTTCAATCAGCCAGGTAAGCAGAATCTTCTGGGATTTCAGATTGCCATCCTCTTTCCCACGATCCTTTGTAACTGCCTGTTTCGGTTTCACAGCCGGGACAGCCTGTCCTGCCTGAATGGCAGTCTTTGCCACTAATTGTCGCAAACTGTCTACACCGATGTGATATTTTTCCGCAACCGATTCGATATAATTGTTGCGTTCAATCTCTTCTTCAAACGCAGTCAGCCGTTTGGCAGCCTCCCGAAAAAACCCGGTCTTTCCTTCCGGCGAATGCATGTCATAATCCTGTTCCAGAATCTCCAAAGAAAACAAAAATCCATTTCGTGCCTGATGAATCCGTTCTTCAAATGCCTCTGCACCCAGATTTTTAATAAATTCATCCGGGTCTTTATATGGATCCATCCGAATAATCTTTGCCGTAATTCCGGCTTCCTTCAGGATTGGAAGAGCTCTAAGCGCCGCTTTGGTTCCCGCTCCGTCACTGTCAAAGGTCAGATAAACTTCATTGACATAACGTTTGATAAGCGCAGCATGTCCCGGCGTAAAAGCAGTTCCCAGCGATGCTACTGCGTTGTGAAATCCCGCCTGATGCAAGGAAATCACATCCATATACCCCTCGCAGATCAGGAAATAATTCTTCCGGGATGTCCGTGCAATATTCAATCCGTAAAGATTCCGGCTTTTATCGAAGACTTCTGTCTCCGGAGAATTCAGGTATTTCGGTTCTCCTTCTCCCATAACGCGACCGCCAAATCCGATGACTCGGTTATTTACATCCATGATTGGAAACATGACCCGATTCCAGAATTTATCGTACACGCCTTTTTCACTTGCACTGATCAAACCTGCCTTTACCAGAATCTCGTCCGTATATCCCTTTGTCTTCAAATATTTGTACAAATCGTCACTGTATTTATTAGAATAGCCAAGCCCGAATGCCGTAATCGTCTCTTCCGACAATCCTCTCTTGGTCAGATAGGCGTGCGCATGTCTGGCATGTTCTGCCTTTAACTGCGCATAGAAATACTTCGCCGCCAGTTTATTTATCTCAAGAAGCAGTGCTTTCCGATCTGCTTTTTCTTTTGCTTCCGCTGAATATTCGACTTCAGGAATATCCACGCCTGCCCGTTCTGCCAAAAAGCGGACCGCCTCAACAAACGTATAGTTCTCATACTCCATAATGAAGGTAATTACATTGCCCCCTGCACCGCAGCCGAAACAGTAATACATCTGCTTTTGTCTGCTCACGGAAAAAGATGGGGATTTTTCATTATGAAACGGACACAATCCAAAATAAGAACTGCCTTTTTTCTGTAGCCGCACATATCCGGAAATGACATCCACAATATCATTTTTCTGTCTGATTTCTTCGATTAACTCTTCTGAAAAGTACATGCTTCTCTCCTTTCCCTATATATATTCGACAAAACCTTCCGATTTCCTTTAATTTTTCCAGGATTCCGGAATAAAAATTTCCTGAAAAACTTTCACTGCATAATTATCTGTCATTCCGGCAATATAATCACAGATTACCTGTTCCTTCGTATCTCCGAACAACCGCATCCGGCTGGAATATTCATCCGGCAGTTTCTCAATATGCTCCAGATAATATGCATACAGATTTTTTACCATTTCCACCGCCTTGCTCTCTTCTCTCTTAGCAACCGGATTGCGGTAAACATTTTCAAACATGAACTTCCGAAGTCCTTTCATGGCCTCAGCCACCTCCTCGGACATTGTCACTTCCGGCTGATCCATGCTGTGAATGATGACGTCATGGGTAATGGTATTGAGCCGTTCTTTCGTGGAATTTCCCAGGATTTTCCGAAACTTCGGCGGAATATCAGCCTCCGACAAAATTCCGCCCCGTATGGCATCATCTATATCGTGGTTCACATATGCAATCTTGTCTGACATCCGGACAATCTGTCCCTCCAAAGTCATTGGCTTCCCCGCTGTCTGATGTGTCAGGATACCGTCTAATACCTCTTTTGTCAGATTCAGTCCTCGTCCGTCCTTCTCCAGATATTCTACTACCCGGACACTCTGTTCATTGTGACGGAATCCATTTGGACATATATCATTGAGTGCCCGCTCTCCTGCATGACCAAAAGGCGTGTGCCCCAAATCATGGCCAAGACTGATTGCTTCTACCAAATCTTCATTCAACCGCAAGGCCTTTGCAATGGTTCTTGCATTCTGAGACACCTCCAGAGTATGCGTCAGTCTGGTGCGGTAATGATCTCCTTTCGGCAATAGGAACACCTGTGTTTTCTGTTTCAGCCGTCGAAAAGATTTACTATGTAAAATCCGGTCCCGATCTCTTTGAAAGACCGGTCTTAAATCACATTCTTCTTCCTCTCTTCCTCTTCCGAGTGACTCCCTGCTCTTTGTTGCATAGGGGCTGAGATATTGCATTTCTCTTTCTTCTAATTGTTCACGAATTGTCATACACGTTCCTCACCATTTACACAAAACATTTTTTCTATAATGCAAAAAAACCCAGACAGCGCCTTGCCGTCTGAATTTTTATTTTACATGCAGGAGATGGGACTTGAACCCACACGATCGCATTGATCACAAGATCCTTAG
>CAZPFZ010000189.1:0-3373 GCA_964585955.1 uncultured Acidiphilium sp. | reverse complement strand
TTATTATATAACATTTATTAAAAAAAAACAATGGGCAAATTGCTCAATATATTGCCGACAGATTGTATAATTTGCACTAAAACTTTTTTGTTCAGAGGGGTTATCCGCCTTTTTTACTATAAATAGCAATATATTAACCGACCAAAATTAACATTATATTGTTGTTATAAGGTTACATAAAAACTAATCTATATAAGCATTAACGGTAAAAATAAACACATTATAAACATTTTAAAATGTTTTTTTAGCGTAAACGCAAGAAAACAATTGTAACAAAAACAAATATTTGTTATAATGATTAAAGAAAAAATGTGCTTTTGCGCTTTAAGACGTTGCTTAAGCGATATAAAAGTCCGACTAAAACTCGGCTTTTGTTCACTTTGCCCAAAACACCTGTAAAACGTCTAAAAAAAACTACTTGCGAGGCAATTATGAATATTAATGCATATCATCCGCAAAAAAAACTCACCAACAAAAAACTTATTTCGCTAAAAGATGTTAAAAGCGACGATATTTACGAATATCTTTACACCGCACGCGAATTTAAACGCAAACGCAGTGTGGGCGAAAAAACACTTTGCCTTACCGATAAATATATTATGCTTATTTCAAAACACGCTTTTATACGTTCAGGCATAGCATTCCAAATTGCCGTGGATGAGTTAGGCGGAAAAAGCATAAGAATTCCGATGAGCGGCAGCGATATAGAAGAAGCCTTAAAAGATAAAGATGTTGCGCGCAATATTATGGATTTCGGTGTTTCGGCATTTGTTGTGGATACTGCGTACTTTCACGATGCCGAAATAATAGATAACTACGTAAATATACCTATTATAAACGCAAACAGTATGTCCAGCCCCTGCCAAGCGCTTGCCGCATTGCTTACCGTTTGGGAAAAAACAGGCAAATTGCAAGGACTTACTATGGCTTTTATAGGAAACACCAATTTAAGCGAACATTCGCTTATAGCGGGTGCGGCAAAATGCGGCGTAAATATTAACATAATTTGCCCGCGCGAAAATATGCCGAAGAAAAACGACGTTGACTATTGCCGACAATTTTGCAACGTTGACGTTTACAATTCTGTTGAAGAAGGCTTGCGCGGCGCCGATGTCGTTTATGTTTGCGAAAACGATTTCCCGGATAAATTTACGCTAAACGACTTAAATATTCGTCATGCCCGCCCCGACGCCATTATATTACACACTATTCCGCTAAACCGCAATAAAGACATAAGCGACGAAATAGCCGACAGTCCTAACTCGATGATATTCGAACAAGCTACAAACCTTATACCGGTTTTGCAAGCGGCGCTTATGCTAATGCTAAAATAAAAGGCTTAATAATCAACTTATAGGCAGACTTTTTTATTTTTTTACAATCGGAGATTATTTTATGGATTACAATTTTTTTGCCATTTTGGCGCGAATGAAATATATTGCAAGGTGGAGTTTAATGCACTCTTTAGAGCCAGAAAACGTTATGGAGCACACACAGCAAGTTGCAATGATAGCACATGCTCTTTCGGTTATTAAAAACAAATTATTCGGCGGAAACGTTAACGAATCTACCGCAATGCTTTACGCTATGTACCACGAAACAGGCGAAGTTGTAACGGGCGATTTGCCTACTCCCGTAAAATATTATAACGAACAAATAAAAAACGCATATAAAGATATTGAAAAAGTATCTTGCGAAAAGATTTTAAATACCTTACCCGAAGAGTTAAGAAATGATTTTTTGCCATACATTTTACCTGATGAAAAAAGCGAAGAGTACAACATAATGAAAAGCGCGGATAAAATTTCGGCTTATTTAAAATGTTTAACCGAATTGAGATTGGGCAATAAGGAATTTAAAAAAGCCAAAAACTCAATAGAAAAAGATATTAAAGCAAGAAACCGCCCCGAAGTAGACTATTTTATGAAATACTTTGTGCCTTCTTTTGAAAAAACCCTTGACGAATTGGACTATTAATTTATCTTAGAAAAAGAAAAAATGCCGCTATAAATCGATTATCGATATATAACGGCTTTATTTTTTTATAGCGGTGCATAATTTTTTTTATGCGACACATACTTAATTTTGGCAGGAGGAGAAATGGAGAAAGATTTTTGTATGGGGATCCTCGTGGGACTTATGGGCGGAGCAATCGCCGCGGCAAATTCATTTAAAGTACGAAAAGCCGTAAAAGACGGACAAGATCAAATAATGACAATGCTCAACAAGATGAACGAAAAAAAAGAAAACTTGCACGGGCAATCCGAAATCGAACAGGAATAATTTCTCACGAGAAAAAAAATCCGCCAAAAAAAGAGACCGAAACAGCTTAAATGTTGCTCGGTCTTTTTTGTTGTTTTATACAAAATATATGATAATCGACTTATAGCGGCACTTTTAAAGCATATAACCAAATTATTTGCCTTTTAAAAAGCCACAATATTAAAATTAGCACAACAAAACTACGCGTTGTAAATTTTCATTTTTGTAACAACGGGCTTAACGTCCGAGGACTCAAAAACATCCTTTTTGCTTACGCCGATAAAGTCCTTACCTAACATATCGAACACATTAGCGCTTGCGTTAAACTCGGACACACGCCCTACCACTTTTCCGTTTTCTACCAAAAAGGCAAGCATAACGGGCATACCTATAACACCCTCGGTGGTAATATCTCCGCCCGACGCCATCATAATGTAAATAGCTTTTTGATTTTTTGTAAGTTGAGCTAAATCTGCAGCGGTTTCTTGAATATAAAGGCCGGGGAGCGCAAGCGAGGGCACACCGTCGTAATCGGCGCCTGTTGTTTTACTTACAGGCAAATTAAACATTGCCGCAGTGTTTTTGGTGGTAAGAAGTGTTTTTACTTCTCCGTCTTTTATGAGCGGAACACGGTAATTTGCGGCCACCTCGCCTTCGGCATCGTAAAAAGCACAATTGCGGTTAGTTGAAGGATTGCGATCCACATAAACGCTTAAATCTTTATTAAACACCCTTTCGCCCAATTTGTTTTTAAGCAATGAACCGCCCGAAAGATAATATTCGGCTACAAAATCGTTTATAATATGTCCGACAGCATTCCATCCCTGCAAAATAACGGGATACTCGCCGTCTTCAAGTTTTATTTTTTCGGCAAAGAAGTTATCGTGAAGCATTGTCGCATCGCGCACAACTTTATCTTCAAAAGCCTTGCCGTAACGCACGGTTTCGGCATCGAATCCGGCATCAAAAATATTTGAAGACTGCTTATCTTTTAAAACAAAGCTTACTCCGACAGCCGAACAGTCATACGATAAATTTCTACCGTTGCTATTTTTGTAACTACCGCTTTTTTCGCTGTAAATTATTTTGCCGCTGACGTTAAAATTAGGAC
>CAZPFZ010000188.1:0-3382 GCA_964585955.1 uncultured Acidiphilium sp. | reverse complement strand
AAATAATATTGTATATTTTTTGTCTAAAATAAATGTGTTTTTAGTCGTGCAATAATTTAGCTGTTCGCGTAGTAACAATTAATTTAAAATAAAAGGGTAGCAAACTAAGTATAGGCTATTGCCTTTGAAAAACTATTTTGTTTAACGAAAAAAACAAGATTGCGCCTAATGATAGTATTACGGTGGCTTGTCCTACAAAAACTTGTAGTGCGCATAAGACATAGCCTAAGTCCTGCGCGAAAGGTAAAATGGTTAACGGAACTATTAGCGCGTTTATAAAAATGGGGAATAGAGAGCAGATAAAAAAGCGAGCGGTGGGTTGGTTGATTTTTTTTGCAAAAATGCGTGAAAGCGTTGCGGCAATAAATGTTGCGACAGTGCCAAAAACTATATCTAAAACGCCGTTTCCGAAAAAATTGGCTATAAAACAGCCCAATGTTAAGCCGATTATTGCTTCGTCGTAAAAAAAAGCCAGAATGCACAAGCATTCTGCAATACGAAATTGAATAGCTCCGTACGAAAGGGGAGCAAAACAAACGGTTGCCGTTGCGTAAAGGGCGGCAATGACCGCGGCTCGCGCCAATTTTACGGTCGATGTATTTTTCATGAACTACCTCGGTTTTTTTATTGCCGCACAAAATTTTACCTTTGTGGGCGTGAAAGAAGTGTTTTCCGAAAACCTTCTTTTAAGTGCTCGTTTATATTACACTATTTTTTACTAAAAAGCAAGCATTTTTGCGTTAACCGCTAAAATAATATTATACTTAAGCAAAATGCTTATTTTAAATATGCTAACATTTTAAAAGCAAATAAAGCGTAAACGTTAAAAAGCCCGCAAACGCCTATAAAAATATATGCAAAGTTGCAAATAATCGACTTATAGCCCAATATTTGTGTTAATGGGTTAAAACCGAATAATCCTACGAAAAGCCATAATAATGCTCCCAAAATGCTAACGAAAAAAGAAATAATACACGCAAATTTCATAATCACGTTAAAAGTATGTTGCTTTTTGAGACTTAGTATGCATTAATTAGGTTATAAGTGCGCCTATAAGTTGATTATCGAGGTATTAATTAAATAAAAGCGGCTATTAATTTGTTGTTTTTTAGTGCTAAGGTAATGGCGAAAATGCACGCAAAGGCTATAAGCAAGGGAAAAAAATTATTCCTTTATGCGTTCGACCATTAAAAAGTCAAAATCTACAGATTCGACAAAATCGGTTGATAAAAAACGCACATAATTAAACTTGGCAAAATTAAATAAATGAGTTTTTAGTATTACGGGTGTGGGGAGATCCATTGCGTGGCATATTTCGCGCACATAATCAAAAAAATCGCTCCACTGCATTACCGCATCCTTTTCAAAGTCGTATTTTAATATGGTTTTGTGGTTTTTTACCGTGTATGCATATAATCTTACCATAAGTCGACCTCCATTGTAAAACGTCCGGTATGACTACGGTCGTTTGCCTAATTATTTTAACATATGCTCAAAAAAAACACAACAAAAAGTGTAGAGGTTGCAATTTTTATTTTGGCGTTTTAAGTTTTTAGTCATGTGGCAGAATCTTTGTTTACAGTCGCGAAAGAGATTTTTACTTAATCGGGATTTTCGCGTTCGCCTGTTTGTGCGTTTTGGAATATGCACCAATAGCCTTTATTTAAGCAAAAAAAACTTTCGGGGATAAAAACGGCGTATTTTTGAAATCCTTTGGGTTTAACGGTGTTTTCGCCCGGTACACCGTAAACAATATACTGCGGTATGTTGTTTGCAAATATTATTCCGACCACGTAATAGCCATTGTTTTTATAGGTGGATTTTATCCATTTACTATCGGGAATAAGTTGCGATAACGAACCTATAGGCTGACTTTTTAAAAATAATTCCTCTATTTTGTCTTTTATTGTTCGGTAAAATTCCGACATAGCGTTTTTGATATGGCAAGCGCTTTCAGCCGTTTCATCTCGCGGTGGGTTATAATTGTTTGTTTGCGAGTTTGTTCTCTTTTGCCCGTTTGCTTTATCGCAAGAAGTTTGCTTATGTAGCAGTTCATAATTATCCTCCTTAAATTGTGTTGTTTCTTCTTGCGTGTTTCGCATATTAAAGTTGGTCGAGGCAATATTGTCGTTATAAAAATTCTCCCTTAAAAAGTAGTTTTCGGTGGCAATTGCTTCGTCGTTGTATTGCCGAGATTGATTATCGTTTATCGTTATTTGTTCGGCGGCGCAAACATTTAATGAGGGGGTGCTTATGTCGTTTTTGTTAATTTTAGCATTATTAGATGTTTGATTTATTGGTTGTAAATTTATTTTTTTTAAAAGATGGTTTTTTAGGTCGCTTAAATCAGGTAGCCCGTTGTCGGAGTAGCCGAAAAAGCAGCTTTCGCAGGTGCAAAAGTCGCCATCGTCCTTTTTTATCGAAAAAATTGCCGCACAAAAGCCTTTTTCTGCGCAAAATTCGCAATTATCGCTTATATTAACGGTATTTGTTCCCCTTTGCGGTAGGGGGTAAACGCAAAATTTTTTTGCGCCGTCGGAAAGAACAATAAAAAATTTTAGTTCATTGTTTAAAAATGATGTTAAAGGTGATAACGTTATGTTTTTTGTTTTACCAAATTGTTCGTATTTTAATAAAACATATGAACATGCCGCGCGAAAATATGCGCTTTCGGGTTTTAACATTAATGCTTTTTTGTATACGTTGTTCATTTTATCGCGTCACTTTCTTTAAGTATATTATAGTATATTATCGGCGTTGAAAAATATGATTTTTACGCAAAGTCTGCCGAATTATGTTTTTTGCAATAGCAATAATCGAGTGTTGCTTGTTTTTGCCCAAAGAACTACGGTTATATTTTTTGCTTGTATTTTTACAATGTGGCAGCTTGTAACGTAGAGCCTTATAATGTGGTAAAGTTCGCTATGCTTGCAAGATTGCCTTATATATATTATATAATAATGATAAAGCAAAAAAACGGCAGATAGTTGTTTTTTGTCGTGTACAACTTTTAAAAATGTCCGAGAAACGCAAACAAATAATTGAAATATTATTCAAATAAAGATATTAGGCAAGTGTATGGTATAAGTTTTATTTATACCAGGTATAAAAAATTTATATACCTCGTTAAGCAAAAAAAGTCTAAAAAATAGTTGACGGCACTTCTAAACATGTGGTAAAATAAACGCATACATATTCAACAGAGAATAGTTTAACTCGCCGTCGAAAGAGGCTCCGAGGGTTCTCCCAAGTTGATCGATTAGCCACTAATTTAATAATTGGTTTTTGGGTAAGCTCGGAATTGCTAAATGGCGAGTATTGTACTATTTTTTTATAGTGCTTGCTTTTTTGTGGTTTCCGGGCATTTTTTATAAACACAAAA
>CAZPFZ010000187.1:1743-3394 GCA_964585955.1 uncultured Acidiphilium sp. | reverse complement strand
CAATCTTAAGTAATTTTATTTTTGCGATTGGAAAAATTTTAATCACGATATATACAAAATCAATTTTCTTTTTAATTAGTGGAACAATTAATTTATGTATGGGTCTTGCAAAAAGAGAATGCTATTTAGGAATCAAAAAACCAAATACATTACCATTTAAAAAAAGAAATCGCTTAGTTTCTCTTTTAGTAATGATAGCCGGATTAATGTACATCTTATATATGGGAAGATTACTAATCTTTGATGTAAAAACAACCAATTATACAATGTTAATGGGAATAACGATTGCGGCGGTATCATTTGTCGAAATGGGTTTTTCAATTACTGGACTTATCAAAGTAAAAACAAGTGGAAACTTCTACCGAAATATTAAAATTATAAACTTAGTATCAGGTTTCAATGCGATGGTATCAACCCAAATTGCCATTTTATCATTTACAGGAAGCACAAACACAAATCTTGCGAATGGATTATTTGGAATTGGTGTAGGTTTCTTAACAATAATTCTCGGAATTTTCATTTTAATTTTGCCAACAATTAGTATGAATGAAAGAACCCATAATGAATATCAATATATCATTTCTAAAGAAAAGACAATTGAAAAATTAAATCAACAAACTACATATCAAGTAAAGACCAATAATGATGAATTAAAAATCATTTTTTCCGAAAATAAAATTTTTGGAACTTATTATTATGATGCTAAAATAGAAAATGATAAAATAATTGGTGATTTAAAACATGAAAATCATTTCTTCAAAGAATTACATATTCTTTGGAAAATAACAATTATCATTTTATCAGAAATTCTTATTTTTGCATGGTTCGTCGGAAAACTAATCAATTTCTTTAAAAATGCCAATTTACCAGAAAAATTAAATCAAATGATGTTAAACGCAGACACAAAAAAAATATAAAGGAGAAAAAAATGGGAAAAATCGGAAATAGCTGGGACCAAATCCTTAAAGATGAATTTAACAAAGAATATTATCAAAAATTAGAACAATTTTTAGAAAATGAATATCAAACAACCCAAATTTTCCCCCAAAAAGCCGATATTTTTAATGCTTTAAAATATACTGATTATCAAAATGTCAAAGTTTTAATCATCGGCCAAGATCCATATCATGAAATTAATCAAGCTCATGGATTAGCTTTTTCCGTGTTAGATCAAATAAAATTTCCACCATCTCTTAAAAATATCTTCAAAGAATTAAAAAATGATTTAGGATATCCAATTCCCACATCAGGAAACTTAACATCATGGGCAAAACAAGGAGTTTTACTTTTAAACAATGTTTTAACTGTAAGAATTCATCAAGCCTCAAGTCATAAAAACAAAGGATGGGAACACTTCACAAATGCGATCATTAAACATTTAAATGAAAGGAATGATCCAGTAATTTTCGTCCTTTGGGGAAATGACGCAAAAACAAAACAACAATTTATCACAAATAAACAACATTATATTTTAACAGCCGCTCATCCAAGTCCTTTATCAGCCTATCATGGTTTTTTCGGCTGTAAACACTTTTCAAAAATTAATCAAATTTTAATTTCAATGAAAAAAGAACCCATCAATTGGGAAATAAAATCACAAATAGAAAAAAGGAGCTAATAATGGTTTTAGATCATGTAAATTACCCTATCG
>CAZPFZ010000187.1:0-1733 GCA_964585955.1 uncultured Acidiphilium sp. | reverse complement strand
CTATCGATTTAAAAAATTTAACAAACGATGAATTAATCAAACTATGTAGTGAGATAAGACAACTTTTATTACAAAAACTAAGTGTAACAGGAGGACATTCAGGTCCTAATTTAGGAATTGTCGAATTAACAACTGCCATTCACTATGTTTTTGATACCCCAAAAGATCAATTAATTCTCGATACATCTCATCAATGTTATACTCATAAAATTTTAACTGGAAGAAAAGAAGCCTTTATTGATCAAAATCATTATAATGATGTCAATGGTTTTTTTAATCCAAATGAAAGCGAATATGATTTATTTACAATTGGCCATACATCAACTTCATTAAGTCTTGCGAGCGGGTTAATGAAAGCAAGAGATCTAAAAAATGAAACAAACAATGTTATCGCTGTAATCGGTGATGGATCTTTATCAGGTGGTCAAGCATATGAAGGATTAAATGTCATTTCAGAACTAAACACCAATGCGATAATCATTGTCAACGACAATGAAATGTCAATTGCGGAAAACCATGGGGGATATTATAAAAACTTAGAACAATTAAGAAAAACAAATGGCAAATCGGAAAATAATTTCTTTAAAGCTTTAGGCTTTAATTATTACTATATTGAAGAAGGAAATGATGTTATAAAAATCATCGAAACACTTCAAAAAGTAAAAAATACCCCTCATCCAACCATTATTCATGTACATACTTTAAAAGGAAAAGGTTTTAAAGCAGCTGAGGAAAACAAAGAACAATTTCATTCTGGTGGTCCAATAAGTTTAGAAAACAACAGTTATAAATATAATGATGATAGTCTAAACTATCCACAAATAATCAAACAAATTCTCTTTGAAAAAACAAAAACAAATCCTTTAACTATTGGCATTAGTTCAGGAACACCACTAATCATCAATATGGATAAAGAAAATAGATTAAAACTAGATCAACAATTTATGGATTTAGGTATTGTTGAACCACATGCAATCGCAATGGCATCCGCCCTCGCAAAATCGGGCTGTAGGCCAATATATCCTGTGTTTAGCTCATTCTTACAAAGAACATATGACCAATTATCACAAGATCTTGCATTAAATAATTCTCCAGCCACAATCTTAGTTTTTGAAGCTTCAATTTATGGAATGAATAGTAATACCCATTTAGGAATTTTCGATATTTCTTTTATGTCTAATATTCCTAATCTTGTATATCTTGTCCCAGCCTATGTTGAAGAAGTTCAAGCAATGTTAGACTGGTCAACAACACAAAACAAATATTCAGTTGGAATAAGAATCCCTAATAAAGTAAGATATCAAAACAAAAAAGACGAAACAGATTATAATCAAATCAACAAAAATGAAATTGTTTCAAAAGGTTCAAAAATTGCCATCTTTGCGTTAGGAAACTTCTTACCACTAGCTCAAGAAACAAAAGAAATCTTAAAAGAACATCAAATCAATCCTACAATCATCAATCCGAAATTCGCAACCGGTTTAGATGAAGAACTTCTAAATAATCTATTAAAAGATCATGAACTTGTAATTACATTAGAAGATGGTATCATTGAAGGTGGATTTGGCCAAAAAATTGCGTCATTCTATGGCCCAACAGCCATGAAAGTAAAAAACTATGGACTAGAAAAGAAATTCTACAACCAATATAATGTTGAAGATGTCTTAAAAGAATGTCATCTAACAAAAGAACAATTAACAAAAGATATTTTAAAAATTTTAAATAATTAAAAA
>CAZPFZ010000186.1:0-3404 GCA_964585955.1 uncultured Acidiphilium sp. | reverse complement strand
CGCAAAAAATCAAGGGTGTACGCAAATTGTATCAAAATAGGTAGTGGCACACATTAAAGAATACTAATCTTGATGCAATAAAAGTATCAGGATTTTGTTATTTATAGGGGTTCAACTCCTACCGTTAAGCGTTTATTTGCCCATTTTGTTGGTTTTTTATTCTTATGAGCATTGCTTGTAACTCGTTTTATATAAACAAACACAGTCGGAGAATAAGCATTATAATAAAATAATGCGTTTTGGCGGAACTTTTTTTTAACACCGAGGGAAAATATAAAATAGAAATATTTTTAAAGGGCAAAACCGTAGGCTTAGCTGAGGGTGTTGCCGCTTATTGCAAAAAGGTAAATATAGCTTTATCCGAAAAATGTTTGTGGGCGATCGGCAAAGGCGATTTGTATGACGTAAAGATCACCTTTAATAATGATGTTGTTTATAGCTATTTCGGGTTGAGAGAGGTGGCTTACAATAATTTTGACTTTGTTTTAAACGGCGAAAAGGTATACCAAAAACTGGTGCTCGATCAAGGTTTTTGCAAAGAGGGAATTTATACCATGACCGATCAAGAGATGTTACGCGATATTCAGCTTTCGCTTAACTTAGGGTTTAATGGCGCAAGGCTGCATCAAAAGGTCTTTGATCCAAGGTTTTTGTATTTTTGCGAAAAAGCAGGTTATATGGTTTGGGGCGAATATGCCGATTGGGGTGAGGATCGCTCCGAACCTACGAAAACAGGCAAGTTTTTGGCGCAGTGGGGCGAAGTTCTCGCACGCGATTTCAATCATCCGTCAATTGTTACTTGGTGTCCTTTAAACGAGGCGTGGGGCGATTGGCGGGGCGAAAAAAAGGTTCGTTCTCTGGCTTTTGTAAAAAGCGTTTATGCATTTACTAAAGCTTTAGATTGCACTCGTCCGTGTATAGATGTCAGCGGTGGGTATCATTCCGATGTCACTGATGTTTACGATTTTCATTGTTACCAAGATGTTTCGGCTTTGCAAGGGTATCTTGCCTCGCTCGATGAAAAAAATGAGTTAAATGTCCCGTTGCTTTATGCCGACGATGAAACACTTAGGTACACTGGTAACGAACCTGTTAACTTAAGCGAATGCGGAGGTTGTGCTTTTGCTTTTGATGAATTACAAAAACCCGACGAAATTCCCACCATTAACGATGGTGCCGTGCTTAGTGAAAGCTCTTGGGGGTATGGCGCAAGCAGTTTGAGCGGCGATGAGTTTGTTAAACGTTACAAACAATTAATACAAACCATTTTTTCTTGCAAAAAACTCAGCGGCTTTTGTTATACTCAGTTATATGACGTAGAACAAGAGAAAAACGGCTTTTATACTTACGAACGCACCGATAAATTAACCAAAGCACAAAAGGAAGAAGTTAAAAAAATAAACACATCTTTTTAATGCGAACGTCGTGCGTCTTTATTTGTACAGTGATAATAAAAGTCGCCATATAGGTTGATTATTAAGCATTTTGAGTAAAATTAACCACATCTAATAAACAAGCGCAGATGTTTAAATAAATACCAAAAGTAGTGGATTTAAGGCGATGATAATAACTTAATAAAACAAAAAGACTGTCGTTCATTGTTTAAACGGCAGTCTTTTAAAATGCTTGATAATCGACTTATAGGCGGACATATTTGTTTATTTTGCGTCTTTTTCGGGTAAAGATTATAGTCGGTTTAAACAACACGGCTATGCGTCTTTTTCTTTAATGTTTGCAGCGGAGAACATTTCTTTTGGTATAACCGAGTATTTCTTTTTAAACGCGCGGTAAAAATAAGTGTAGTTATGAAAACCGCAAGCCTCAGATATTTCTTTTAAAGAAAGTTTTGTTTCGTTTAACATTTTTAATGCGGTGTTTAGCTGTGCGTTTAAACGAAATTCGGTGGGTGACATGCCCGTAGTTTTTTTAAACACTCGGCGGACGTATGCTGCACTGTAATAGTATTTTTTTAACAGTTCGGGTACGGGAATTGTAAAATTTGCGGGGTTTTCAATTTCTTTTATCAGATGTTCCAGCCAATCGGGGATGTAAGTTTCCTTTTGTATTTGCGCAAAACATATGTAGTTTATAAATCTAAAACAAAGCAGCCGCACAAATTGAGTTGCCGTTTTTGGTTGGGAATAACGCAATAGCTCTATTTGCCTTATGGTCGCATCCAACTCTTGTTGTTCTTCGCTCGATAAAACGCGCGAAAAGGGCTTTTCGGCTGTTAAAAAAGATTCATATACGTTTGGCGATATAAAATCGCAAGCTTCTTTAAAAACTTCTTGCGAAAAAAGCAAGTCTTTATGCATGCAAGGAGAGTTGAGTTGGTCTATAAACTTATGCTCGTCTTTGGGGCGCAAAATAACTATTTCGCCCTCTTGCAAACATTGTACCTCTTTGTTTATAATTTGCTTTCCGTTGCCTTTTAAAACAAAAAACGCTTCAATATGAGTGTGATTATGTAACGGACAGGATTCGTTATCGATTAATTGCGTTGAGAAAAAAGGCGCGTTTTGTAAAACAGGATTAAAATTAAAAGTAATTGCTTGCATATAAATTCCCCCCCATGTATAAATCTTATTATACTTTTTTTTTGAAAAAAATCAAGATAAATAAGGATATTATGCGTTTTTTTGAGAAAAATCGCCATAAAAAAATAAAAAAATATATTTTTGGTGTTTTATAAAAAAAATGAGAAAAGGTTCGTGTAGTGTATTTTTAAGTGCGTGTCGTTAATTGACGAGCTTGCCTTGTCGTGTTAGAATAGAAGAACAAAATATAAATAGCGTCGTGCACGTTTGTGTTTGTACTCACCTGGTAATACCGTAAAAGAGTTTCAAATTTTGCGATTGCGCGATAAAAAGCGAATTTTTTTACAGGAGTGTTTTATGCTTTTTCATAATAATGACAAATTAAAAGAGCGAAGAAGCGTAGTATATCCCGTTCGCGTAGTAAAGTGCGGCGGAAGGGTAAGCGATGCGGAAAATTTATTTACTGAAAAAGAGTTAGTTGTTACTTTTAACGAAAATCGTTTAACTCAGCTTACGAGTACGCAAGAGGAAAAAAGCTATATACTCCTCGATTTCGGAAGAGAGTTACACGGAGGAATTCGTTTGGTTGCGCCAAAATGTACTTGCGTTTCTCCGCGATTCAGGCTGACGTTTGGCGAATCTGTATCAGAAGCTTTATCGCAAACGGAAAACTCCACGGCTACAAACGACCACTCTCCGCGCGATTTTGAAGTTATAATTCCAAACTTATCGGTAACCGATTTCGGGCAAACGGGTTTTCGTTTTGTAAAAATTCAGCTACTCGATAATTGTACGGTAGGCTTTAAAAATATTGTAGCAATTACAAAAATGCCGGATATAGACCAAAAAGGTTATATAAAAACAAAC
>CAZPFZ010000185.1:0-3420 GCA_964585955.1 uncultured Acidiphilium sp. | reverse complement strand
AAATATATATTTTTAAAAAAAATCAATCTTGACCGTGATTTTTGTTGACAAAAACATTCTTTATGAATATAATGATAATAGTAATCATTACTATTTATGCAAATTATATCAGTATTATATAAAGAGGATGTTGTTATGAAGATAAGCGAAAATATACTTTATGTAGGCGTAAACGACCACTCAGTTGACCTTTTTGAAGGGCAATATAAAGTTCCTGCCGGCATGGCATATAACTCTTACGTTATTTTAGATGAAAAAATTGCCGTAATGGACACTGTTGACGCGAATTTTACGCACGAGTGGTTAGATAATGTTCAAAAAGCTTTAAACGGCAGACAGCCCGACTATTTAGTTGTCCAGCACATGGAACCCGATCATTCGGCAAACGTGGCAAACTTTAATAAGGTTTACCCCAATGCAAAAATTGTTGCAAGCGACAAAGCTTTTACCATGATGAAAAACTTTTTCGGCAATGATTTTGCCGATAACCGCTTAATAGTAAAAGAGGGCGACAGTTTAAGCTTAGGTAAGCACACGTTAAATTTCGTAACCGCGCCCATGGTACATTGGCCGGAAGTAATTTTAACATATGAATCGACCGAAAAGGTTTTATTTTCGGCTGACGCATTCGGTAAATTCGGCGCTAACGACGTTGCGGAAGATTGGATTGACGAAGCACGCAGATATTACATAGGAATTGTAGGAAAATACGGTGTTCAAGTGCAAAACGTATTAAAAAAGGCAGCCGCACTCGATATACAAACCATTTGCCCTTTACACGGTCCCGTGCTTAAAGAAAATTTATCATATTATCTTGATTTATACAACACTTGGTCGTCATACGAAGCAGAAACCGAAGGTATACTCATAGCATACACGTCGGTTTACGGCAACACTAAAAAAGCAGCCGAACAGCTTGGCGAAAAATTTTTAGCGGCAGGATGTGCCGATGTAAAAGTAATAGACCTTGCACGCACCGATCTTTCGGTTGCAACGGCATTGGCTTTTAAATATTCTAAACTTGTATTGGCAACAACTACATACAACGCGGATATTTTTCCCTTTATGCGCGAATTTATAAACCATCTTATAGAACGCAATTATTCCAACAGGACAGTTGCTTTTATAGAAAACGGATCTTGGGCGCCGCTTGCCACGAAAATTATGCGTGGAATGTTTGAAAAAAGTAAGAATATTACCTTTACTGAAAACAATATACGAATTCTATCAGCTTTATCGGAAGAAAACAAGCAACAAATAGATGCTCTTGCCAACGAACTTTGCCGCGAATACATCGCTTTAAAAGATACATCCGAAAAAAACGATATGCGCTCACTGTTTAACCTCGGCTACGGTTTATATGCGGTAACGACTAACGACGGCATTAAAGATAACGCGCTTATAGTTAACACTGTTATGCAAGTAACATCTTCGCCAAACCGCATTGCCGTTGCAATTAACAAGCAAAATTATTCGCACCACATAATAAAACAAACGGGCAAAATGAACATAAACTGCCTTACCGTTGAAACTCCCTTTAAGGTATTTGAAAAATTCGGTTTTTACAGCGGTAGAAACACAGATAAACTTTACGGTTGCGCTTTTGAACGTAGCGATAACGGACTTGTTGTTTTGCCAAAATATTCAAACAGCTTTATATCACTTAATGTTGAAGAATACATTGACCTATCCACACACGGTATGTTTGTTTGCAGCGTTTCGGCGGCACGTGTGCTTTCGGATAAACCCACAATGACATACTCTTACTACCAAGAAAACGTTAAACCCTTTAAGGTATTTGAAAAATTCGGTTTTTACAGCGGTAGAAACACAGATAAACTTTACGGTTGCGCTTTTGAACGTAGCGATAACGGACTTGTTGTTTTGCCAAAATATTCAAACAGCTTTATATCACTTAATGTTGAAGAATACATTGACCTATCCACACACGGTATGTTTGTTTGCAGCGTTTCGGCGGCACGTGTGCTTTCGGATAAACCCACAATGACATACTCTTACTACCAAGAAAACGTTAAACCCAAGCCCGAAACCGAAGGCAAAAAGGGTTATGTGTGCAAAGTTTGCGGATATGTTTACGAAGGCGACGCCCTACCCGACGACTATGTTTGCCCTCTTTGCAAACACGGCGCAAACGATTTTGAAAAAATAGTTTAATTTGGAAAATTGCTTATGACGAATAACGAAAATTTATTAATTTGTAAATGTAAAAATGTTTATTTAGCCGATATAGAACGCGTTCTTCACGAACACGTTAAATTCGAGGACGTTCAAAAAGAATTTAATCGTTTGCAAGAAATAACACACTGCTCAACGGGTTGCGGCGGTTGCCATGATAAAATCATGCAAATAGTATCGCAAATAATTAGTTGACTTATAATAAAACTTAAGTACAACACAATATTTAACCAAACAACTAAAAATTATTTATTAAAAAAACATAAAAAACATTGCCCGCAAAAGGCAATGTTTTTTAATACAAAAAACTCTTGTTTTATTTAAAAAGCTTGAATAATCGACTTATAGGTGGACTTTTCTATTATTCAACCTGTCCGCCGTCATTAATAAACAATATACCAAGACAGTTTTCGCCGCAGTGGCTTGAAATAGTTCCCCCCGCGGTCGTTACCATAATATGTTTAAAGCCGTGTTCTGTAAGTATTTCTTTTACGGTAGTAATTTGCGCTTCGCTTGCTGTGGTCGAAGTGATAAACACCTCTTCTAAATCGGGATTATCAAATGTATTTAATGTATCGGTTACATAATTTTTAATACAAGCGTCCATATTACCGCGGTATTTGCCGGCAGGTTTCATAAGACCGTCCTTTACCAAAATTTGCAAACGCAATTTTAAAATGTTTGTCCCAAACAATTGCAATGCAGAACATCTTCCGCCTTTATACAAATAATGCAAATTAGCAAGAACAAAGCTTGCTTGAACATTAGGTACACGCGCTTCACATTTTTTTGCAATGACATCAGGTTCTACGCCCTGTTTAGCTAACTTTGATGCATAAATTGCGAGAAGTGCAATACCGGTAGAAAGCGAACGAGTATCTACCACATAAACATTTTTCATACGTTTTGCCACAGCTTGCGCGTTTTGACAAGCCGACGAAAAACCTGACGACAACGAAAAATGAACAATTGCATCGTAACTTTTAAGAAGTTCGGAAAAATGGTCTTCGAACTGAGCTTCGTTAACGGCGCTTGTTTTTGGCAAAACTTTTGTTTTATTTACATAATCAAAAATTTTGGAAACGGGAAATTCTCCATCGAGCTCAGCTTCGTCGCCGAGAATAACCGTAAACGGCAAAGTGTGAATATCGTATTGAGCAAGTAACTCTTTTGGCATATCGATTGTACTTTCAGCCGAAATAGCAATTTTCATATATATACTCC
>CAZPFZ010000184.1:0-3435 GCA_964585955.1 uncultured Acidiphilium sp. | reverse complement strand
CCATTATTATTTATCTTTGTTTTATTTTTAGTAGGATGTAAAAATAATGACAACAATAAAAATGATAAAAAAGATGAAACTCTAAATGAAATCACAAATCCATCAGGTATTACATTGACAGGTGAGTTTCCAAAAGGATCATTTCTTTACGCAACATCAATTGAATTAACAAGTGCAGAAGGTCAATATACACTTGAACTTATTAAAACTTTCGAATATGATCAAACTAGTGATATCTACATTTATGAGTTATCAATTATGAAAGATAATGCGAAAGTAGAACCAAATGGAAAAGTAAAAATATCAATTCCAGTAACAAAAGATTTTACAGATTATGATGTTTTACATATCAAAGATAATGAACAAATTGAAAGATTAAACATCACTTATAAAGATGGTGTAGTTACATTTGAAACAACTAGCTTTTCCAAATTTGTTTTTGTAAAAAAAGTAAAATCATTAGAACATACGCATACTTTTAGTGAAGAATGGACTAAAGATGATGATTATCACTGGCATATTGCGGCTTGTGAACATACATCTGAAATATCATCTAAAGAACCTCATAATTGGAATGAAGGAACAACTAATAATGATACAGTCACTTATACTTGCCAAACTTGTGGAAAAACAAAAATTGAAAAAGACGGAAAAGTTCTAAAATACACTTTAAAAATCAATAAAGAACCTTGGAATTATGGTGATGTTTGGGATGAAAATGATGAATCATATGCTTATGAAAAAGGAAAAGAAGTTACAGCGGGAACTGAATTTACATTAAAAGCACATACTTATCCAAATAGAATATTTATTGGCTGGTATAATGCAAGTGATGATACATTAATTTCAAAAGAAGAAATTTATACATTTACACTTGATAAAGATATGGATATCGTTGCTCATTTTGTAAGCAATAATGATTATGTTGAAATAGAACTAAGTGGTTTATATTCAGGTTTAACTATTCTTAATGATGAAATTAGCACAACCTTAGTCACAATCGGTTCAACAGATATTCCAAGTTTAGATTCTGTTTATGTTACAGGAATAAAAGGAAATGGCTTTAGAGAATCTTTATCAGAAGGATATGACTTTACAATCGATGATGATGGACTTGATTTTACAAAAGAAGGAACATATACAATAACTTTTGCATTAAAAAATAATCCAATCATAAAAAAATCATTTGTTATAAAAGTAGTAGAACAAGGATATCAATTTACCGCAACATCATATGATACATCAAAACTAAAAATCATCTATAAGGGTTTATCAAATGATAACCACAGTTCAATATATCCAGAAGGAAGAATTTTAACAGTTAGTGTTGAATTAAAAGATGATTCTCTTGCGTTTGATGGTTGGTATTTAGTTGATAGTGATGGAAATGTAACCGATACACTATTAAGTGATAATAGAAATTATACTTTCACAATGCCAAATAAAGACTACAAAATTCAAGCAAAAGCTGTATATGGAAGATGGACACCATTAAAAGTAGAAGGCAATGGTGAAGTTTTAGATAAATATGATTCATCATTAGTTTGGGCCAATCAAATTAGATATTTATATATGCATCCAGAACGTAAACTTACTTTAAAAGCAAAACCATATGAAGGATATACATTTGAAGGATGGTATAAAAGCGATATAGAAGATATAAAGATTTCAACAGAAGAAATATTAGAATATGAATTTGAAGAAACAAAATACACAATTATCGCAAAATTCATACCTATTATTATTTCAATTAATGTTGATAAATCAGATGCAGAAGCAGAAGGATTTATCGATGGAACATTACAATATGCAATTGGTGATGAAATTCCAGATTATAATAATTTCAAAGTTACAGGTGAACTTGGTGATCATTCTACCTATGATTTTACAAGCGAAGAATATATCATCGATGATAGTTCTTTAGATTTTGAAACAGCTGGAACATATACAATTACTTATACATACAAATACAATCAAGAAATCAAAACAACATTAACAGTCATTGTATTAGATCCAGTAAATGTAGAAATTATTTATACTAAATCCGCATCAATATTATCACATGAATATAATGGTAAAGCAGTCTTTATTTCACCAAAAGATATCACATTAAATGGTATGTCATATCAAGATTTAATGTGCACAACTATTATGAATGATATCAGATATGAGTGGATTGACAAAGCCACAAACCAAGTTGTCGATACAAAAGATGGTGACATTACAATTAATGGTGTAAAAGTAAAAGACTATGGAACAGCTGATAATAAACAAGTTGTTGGTGGTGAAATTGTTGGCCCTGTAAAAGCTGGCGAATATAAATTTACACTTTACTATAAAGATGCAGCAATGTTTACAGAAAACGCAAAAATCACTAATAACATCTTTAGAAAAATTACAACAGCTAAAGAGTTTAAATCAAATGAAGGTTCAACATGGGTTAATTTTGAACTTTACTATTACACAATTGTCGGCGTTGTAGATGGGGACTTGTATGTAATGGAAATGCCATCAATTGGAAAAGAAAATGTCGAAGCAGATGCTAGACTAATCAATCCAAATCAAAATGGTGATATTAGTCTTGGTGATGGATTAGATTTTGCGTTTGCGAATGTAAATTATTTTGCGAACGAAGATACTGAATACACAGAATTTATGACTGGTTATTATGGATCGTTAGTTTATAGGTCTTCAAATAACAGTATCAATGGCTTATTTGGTATGCCATATATTCACCGTACAGGTTATACATCTGTTAGTGGTGGAAATATATACCGTGAATATGGTAATAAATCCCCTTATGGAAATAAAACCGAATTCGCATCAGATGGTTCAGTAAAAATCTATTCACCAAATAGAGGTGAAACAGCAGATGACAGTTTAAGATTAGTAAAAGATGGCGATAAATTTGTTTTCACAAGTATAAAGGCCAGCCAAGATACAAGACAATCATATCCAATTTATCTATATCGTACAATTATAAATATAGAAACTGAAGATACAAGCAATAAATAAATCAAAAGAGGATTCACTAAACGTGGATCCTAAGAGGATTCACTAAACGTGGATCCTCTTTTAAACTAGATCAAAACTAAAAAACTCTTAAAAATTTTTCTTATTTTGGAAAACATGTCAAATAAAATTATATGTTTTATAAACTTGTTTATGATATTTAGCAAGTATAAGTTTTGACGTTTTATTTTAAATAGTATATAATGCAACTGAAGTAAGATATTAAAATGCAAATTAGAAGAGAATTAAAACTTATAAGAGAATTGTTATCAATAACTAAAGAAGATTTATCTTTAATTTTAGGTGTTTCACAAGAGATAATTAATAGATGGGAGAAAAAAACATCTATTGAAGATAATAATATTGAATTAATATATAATTAAGACTATGAACAATGAATATACATTAATATGTTTTTTGAAC
>CAZPFZ010000183.1:0-3449 GCA_964585955.1 uncultured Acidiphilium sp. | reverse complement strand
GTATAATAGCAAGAGAGAAAAAAATAAGTGTGGGGTAATATGCCGTTAGGCGTCAGTCGGCGGACCAACAAAGCAGCGCCGTAACGTTACGCATTTTTATTTTTTCGCACTAACGACTAAACAGGAGTGTTTTATGAAAAAAATCCTAATCAGAACGGTTACTTATTTATTTGTATTCGTTCTTGCCGTGGCGTCTTTATCAGGTTGTAATCTTATTACGACTAATATGGATAAAGATATGAATCAAACAGTTGCGTCGGTTAAAATTAACGACCAAATCGGTGAAGACATAATCGAAAAACGCGATATGATTTCCGGATTTATGTCTTACGGGTATTATTATGTTGCTCAGTCGGGTTATACCACTTCGCAAGCATACGAACTCGTATTGAACAATCTTATTCAAAACCGCGTTATTATACAGCAAGCAAGAGTAGAGCTTGCCAACAGATACAACACCGCTAAAAATGCTTCGGATAACACCGAATTTATGAATTATTTTGTAAACAACGCAAAAGCAGGCAGTTCAGATATTACCTATACGGTAGGCAACGCTAACAGCGAAGCATATCGCGAATCGCTTGAAAAATATCTTACCGATTACGAAATAGCTCAAGCTAAGTACAGCATAAGACAGACCATTAATTCTATGGTTGAAAGCTATAAGGTTGAAGACGAAGAAGAGGACGAAACTGAAAACGAAACTTTCACAGTTAGAGCAACTCCCACTAAGGCTTCGGAAAGTAATCTTAAAGAATACGAGCTTAAAACAAAAACTCCCGAAAACGACGAATATAAAGCTGCGGGCGTTGTATTAATGCCTCAGTTAGAAGGTAAGGTTACCGATGCCGATGTTTCTGTTTTAAAGGCAAAATACGGCAATTACTATGATTTAAACCTTGCCGTTTACAAAGAATATGCTATTGATCTCGATTCTTTAGAAAATAGACAAGCTTTCAATAAAGCAATAAAAGCTTTAAAGAAAAACGGTCTTATTCAAAACGACGAATCGGTTGAAGTTACCAAAAACGGCGCCGAAGCCGCTATGGAATATTCATATTTCAAAAAAGCTTTAATCAGCCAATACGAATCTTTAATCGTAACCAAATACGAAAATTCGCTTATCGACGATGTAGAAGCTAAACTTTCCGCCGATGTTTTATGGGCTCAATATCAAGCTGAATACACCTCTCAAATGACAAATTACAAGGGTGATATTTCCGCATACGAAACTGCTTTAGAAGCTATCGACGACGATACTTTCGTTGTTGGTAATCCTTTCAGCGGATACGGTTTTGTTTCTAACTTACTTATAGGTTTCACCGATCAACAAAAGGATCTTTTAAATTCCTTTAAGGGAACCGAAGCCGAAAAGAATGCTTATCGCGAAAAATTGCTTGCTCAACTTTATGCAAGAGATCAACGTGCTTCTTGGGTTAATTCAAGCTACGGCACATATAGCGAAACCGACGGTTTTGTATTCGATGCAAAATATTTTGTAAGCGATGCCGAATCCGAAGCTTATCAAAAACTTTCCAAATATAACGGAATTATTGAAAGTGCTACCTCTTCAGACGAAAAGAACGACAGCGACGTTGTAGAAACCAAATGGTCGTTTAAAAACGTTAACGCAAATGCAATTTCTTTCAAATCTTTCTTAACCGATTACGTTACTCCTCTCACCGGTATTAGCGAAGTTTATTTCGGTACCGAAAACGCAACGGGTATGCTCGCTGGCTACAACGGCAACGATGACGAAAGAAGAAAAGCTTTTGACGATTTACTTTATGCATACAGCACTGATCCCGGCTGCCTCGGTAAATATTATGGTTATTTATATTCACCGATAACCGATACGTATGTTGCCGAATTTGCAGATGCAGCTAAACAATTAGTTAGCGAAGGCGTTGGTTCTTATACAATAGTAGCAACCGAATACGGTTATCACATTATGCTTTGTACTTACGTTGTAAATAGCGACGTTTATACCGCTGCCGATAAAGATAAGTTTGATGCTGATTTAAACGGCGAAAACACTGTTGCAGCAGCTTATAAAAAGGTAAAAACCAATGCCGTAACTTCAGACGAAATTTCAAAAATCGTAAACGAAAAGCTTAACGGTTATATTGAAAATAACGTAACCAAATACGAAAAAACTTATTCCGATTTGATTACCGAAAGCAATTCTGAAGATGAACACGCAGGTCATAACCACTAATAAAAATAAATCTTTTTAAAATAATAAAGCTTCCCTTAAAAAGGGAGGCTTTATTTAAACAAAAAACAGCAAAAATCGCGCTATAAGTCGATTAACAAACAAAATAAAGGATAAAAACATGATTATAAAGGTTAAAAAAATAAACGAACAAGCTATACTTCCCGTATACCAAAGCGAGGGTGCGGCAGGCGCGGATTTATATTCGTGCGGCGATTATAAAATTCCCGCAGGCGAAACGGTTATGGTGCAAACGGGAATATGTGTAGAAATACCGCAAGGGTATGTTGGGCTCATTTATGCGCGAAGCGGTCTTGCTGTAAAAGAAGGGCTTGCTCCTGCCAACAAAGTCGGCGTTATAGATTGCGATTACCGCGGTGAAATTAAGGTTGCCTTATATAATCAATCCGGGCAAGAAAGAACAATTTCTTTTGGCGAGCGCGTAGCTCAAATGGTTATTGCACCTTACATTAAATGCGACTTTTCCGAGGAAGAAATATCTTCAACCGAGCGCGGCGAAGGCGGTTTTGGTTCGACGGGAAAACAGTGATAAATGTGCAAATAAAAAAGCTGTTGTAAGCTAAAAACTTACAGCAGCTTTTTATTATTGTTATCGAATTATAAGCATTCGCCGGCTTTGCCTGCGCAACCCAAAACATCAATAAGTTTGTGTTTAACAAGTTCTTTGATGTTTGCTCTTGCGGGTTTAAGATATTCTCTCGGATCGAATTTTTCAGGATGATCGTTAAAGAATTTTCTAACAGTTCCGGTCATAGCAAGGCGTAGGTCTGAGTCAATGTTGATTTTGCAAACAGAAAGTCTTGCAGCTTCGCGGAGTTGTTCTTCGGGAACACCAATAGCATCGGGCATATGTCCGCCGTTTTCGTTAATCATTTTAACATAATCTTGCGGAACTGAAGAAGAACCGTGTAAAACGATGGGGAATCCGGGCAATCTTGTAGAAACGTCTTTTAAAATATCAAATCTTAAAGCGGGAGGAACCAAAATTCCTTGAGCGTTTCTTGTGCATTGATCGGGTTTAAATTTGTATGCGCCGTGAGAAGTTCCTATTGCTATAGCAAGAGAGTCAACGCCCGTTTTGGTAACGAACTCTTCAACTTCTTCGGGTCTGGTGTAAGAGCCTACAGCGTGACTAACTTCGTCTTCGATACCTGCTAAAGTACCTAATTCGCCTTCAACAACAACACCGTGGTCATGAGCATATTCAACAACC
>CAZPFZ010000182.1:0-3450 GCA_964585955.1 uncultured Acidiphilium sp. | reverse complement strand
ATACAAAATGTTATGCGGAGGTTTTTTATTTATGCAATTATTAAAAAGTGAAACGTTTAACAATCTTGCAAAAGCTTATGCCGGCGAATGTCAGGCACATGTTAGGTATAAATTTATCGAATACGGTGCAAGAATGCAGGAACTTACTTGCCTTGCCGAACTTGTAGATAAAGTGGTTTATAACGAGTTTAATCACGCGCGAGTGTTTTATACTTTTATTCAGCAAGCGCAAAAGGGCGAAATTTCGAACATAGAAATTTGTTCGGGGTATCCGTTTAAAGAAAAATGGGATTTAACCGACAATTTGCGCCTTGCCGCCGAGGATGAGTTTAAAGAATATAAGGAGATTTATCCGCACTTTAAGGCAGTTGCCTTGGAAGAAGGTTTTAAGGAAATAGCTCAAGCGTTTGACGATGTAATTCAAGTTGAATCTTGCCATTTTAAGCTGTTCGATCAGTTGTATAAACAAATGCAAGAGGGCAGTATGTATAAAAAGAATAAAAAGGTCAAATGGAAATGCTCGGCTTGCGGTTACGAGCACGAAAGCGAAGAAGCTTGGCAAACTTGCCCGCTTTGCAGTGCAAAACAAGGTCAAGTTATGTTAAAAGTTGCGAGCGACTAAAAACTGTTTAAATAAAAATAAAATAATGTGTTCGTAGATGATATGCGCCTTTTAAGTTTGTGTTTAAAAGGCGCATATAGGTTTGTTTTATAAGAGCAGGATTTTTAACTTGACAACAATAATTAAAAATGGTAAACTTACAATGTCAAATTATTGCTTTTTAAGCTGTGAAATAAAAGGAGGTAAAAACGCCAATGGAAAACAAAATAAAACACGTTTTTATTGCATTTTTTGCAGTTAGTATTGCAACTTGTTTAACAATGTTTGCCGCTTGTTCCGATGTTGATAACGGTAGCGAACAAAGCGATAATTCTTCGTATAGTGCTATTGAGGATATTTATGGCGGAGAAACTTATACGCAAGATGGTGATTATATATATTTTGGCAGATATCCTCAAGCTAAGGTTAGCGATAGCGCTATAATTTCCGCATTAAACACCGCGTCGGGCGAGTTACCCACGTCGGAGCAGTTTAACGGTTGGACCGATTATAAATATTACATAAAAGCCGATAATTCAACCGCCTTTATGTGGTATAAGGACGTTGTTTACGGCGGCGAAAAATACCGCGGAGTGTATTTTACAAGTTACCGCTCGCCTTGGTGCAATGGTAACAACGATTCTTCCGAACAGGAAAATAACGGTTATAGCACAGGCTCGTGTTATTGGTTTAAATACCAACCTATAAAGTGGAGAGTTTTAACAAAACAAGACGGAAAAGCCTTTTTACTTTGCAGCATAGCTATAGATAGCCAAGAATATTACAATAACGAAAGAGAGCGCACTATAAACGAAAGCACTGTATACGCAAGCAACTATGAATACAGCAATATAAGAAAATGGCTTAACGATAATTTTTATAACGCAGCTTTTAACTTAGCGCAGCAATCGCTTATACAAACCACGTTGGTAGATAACAGTGCGCGCAGTGCAAATACTAACGACGATGAACGAGAATGGAATAAAGGTGAAAACATTTATGCTTGTTCAAACACGAATGATAAGGTGTTTTTGTTATCAGAACAAGAAGCAACAAATACGGCATATGGGTTTAATAAGGACTATGCCGTAAATGATGAGGCAAAGCAGTTTAAAAGCACCGATTACGCAAAGGCTCAAGGCTGTTATGCTTCAACAGATGAGTTTAACGGCAATTGCTACTTCTGGTTGCGTTCTCCCTATTTTGAAAAAGGCGTAGTAAGGTTTATTGACGAAAAAGGTAATTCAATCTATCATTGTAGCGTTAATTGTACTTGGTTCGGCATACTTCCCGCTTTGTGGATTGAGTTATAAGTATAATTTGGGGCGCCAAGCAAGAGTTTGCTTATAGCACTAAAAATCGCGCTATAGGTCGATTATTAAGGTTTTTGGCTTACACTTTTATTAAAAAATCAAAAACGTTGTTCCGTTATGAATGGCGTTAGTAGCTTTTAAAAAAGAAGGGGCGTGGCATAATGTCACGTCTTTTTTGATATAAAAAAGGGCTGTTAGCAAATTGCAAAAATTTGATAGAAACTTCATGGTTGTTTATTATGCATAATTAAAAAAAGAACTCAGATTTTTACCTCCTAAACAAAAAAAGCGCAAGCCCAACAATAGTTGGACTTACGCCTTTTAATAGCTACTCACTTGTTGTTATTTTAACATTTTTTAATTTGTTTTGCAAGTGCTTTTGCGGCACGTAACATAAAATTTTTTTTAGCAAAAAAATAATACCGAGCTTTATTCGACAAAATTTCTATTTCCTAAAAACGAAAAAAAACAGTTGCAAAAATGCAGCTGCTTTTGTTTAAAAAATATTAAAAGTTGCTCTATAAGTCGATTATTAAGGGTTTTTGGTCGTTACTTTGCCATTTTTGATACTTGGCGGAAGAATCTTGCGGAAGAGAACTTAACCTGTCGTTTTTAACCGCAGATGAAAGATCTCGCGGAAGCGAAAACTCTACAAAAAATTCACACAAAAGCACCCGCAAAACACTAATAAAGGGCTTGCTTTTATAAGGTTAATTATTTTTTGGTAAATCTATTTTATTTAACGAATTGCATTTTTGCAAAAGGTACTGCGTTATTTGTTCGCGTGTGTCAAACTTTTGTAATAATTCCGAAAATAAAATGGGTTCATCAAATACATAAACACGTTCTTTCTTTTTGTAGTAGGATACAAAAATAGGGGTGTCAATGCCCTTGTTAAGGCAATATTTTGCAAAAACGTAAAATCCTGCGTAAAAATCTTGCAGTTCGGCAATGTAACCGTCGGGTGATTTTTCGGGGAAGATAACAATGTTTTCACCGTTTTTAACGGCATCGTAACTTTTATGTACCGTTTGCAAAAAAGAGGCATCGCGATAGGTAGAAATAAGATTTAATCCCTTGTAAAACAAAAGCGTTAGCGGACTTGCAAGCAAGCAAAACAACCTTGCACCAAAAAGGTTCCAATGCTTTTTTTGGTGGTAGTAAACTTCCGTTTGGTATTTATACATTTTTTTCAAGCCGGAATTCATTTCGCTTGTACCCCACATGCGAATGGGAAAGTCGCAATAAATTTCTAAAGCCATAGGGGCATCCGTTCCCTCGTGATTACTTAAAATAATAGAACTTTTTTGGGGTTTATCGCCTAAAAAAACATAAGTGGGTTTTTTATAACGTATTTTTAAAATTTGTTTTAACCCCCTGTACCATAAGGCACGTTCTTGTTTGAATTTTTTTGCCATTTTATTGTACCCTTATAATAAAAAATTGTCGAATATTGTCAAACAATGTAATTGTAACACGAAACGCAATTAAAAGTCAAACTTGTAGTTTGTGGTGGCGCGTTTTGTAGTATCAACA
>CAZPFZ010000181.1:0-3496 GCA_964585955.1 uncultured Acidiphilium sp. | reverse complement strand
ACCTTACCTTATACCAATCTAGCGATTTAGAAGAGTTCGAAAAAAAATGCACTATGGTTACCGATAATTCTTTAGACGAATACACAAACATATGGGCACCGGAATTGCATAAATACAACGGAAAATACTATTTAATTGTTTCGGTATTTAAACAAGAAAAAGGCAGAGGGTCAATAATATTTGTATCCGACGAGTTAGACGATAAATTCAAAATGCTTACCGGTGAATATATTACGCCAAAAGGTTGGGGCTGTTTAGACGCTACTCTTTTTGTATACGAAAATAAACCATATCTTTGTTTTTCAAACGAATGGACAACGCCCATAAGCAAAGATGGCGACGGCAGTTTATTTATAGTGCAACTTTCAAGTGATTTAACCTCTATTGTAGGTGAACCTAAAAAAATAGTTAGCGGCAAAAACAGCGGCTATGCGATAGAAATAGGGGATGACGTAAAAGGTTATATAGCCGAAGGTCCTTGGCTTTACGAGCAGGACGGAAAAATAGTTTTGCTTTGGTCAACTGTTACAAAAACAGGTTATTCGGTATTAAAAAGTGTAAGCAGTAACGGTATTTGGGGTGACTATGTGTTTGAACGCGTTATTTTTGAAAAAGATGGCGGACATTGCATGTGCTTTACCGATTTAAGCGGAGCACGAAAATTAACCTTGCATCAACCGAATGTTACTCCAAACGAACGTATGCAAATTATCGAACAAGATTAAACTTAAAATGTAAAGGGGCTGTTGTGATTTTCACTTTAAAACAGCCCCTTTTTTATAGCTCTTGATTATTGTTTGCCGTGGTTTATTTGACATACCGCATTTTTTTTGTTACAATAAAAGCGAAAGGTAAATTACGAGGTAAAAATAAATGTACGCCGAATTTTTAAAACAAATAGAAAAATATCAAACAATAATAATTCACAGACACACTTTTCCCGATGGTGATGCACTCGGCAGTCAAATAGGGTTAAAGCATATAATAAAAGAAAACTTTCCTAATAAGCAAGTTTACGTTGTTGGCGATGCCGCAAAACGTTTTTCTTTTATGAAGGATAGCGTTATGGACGAAATATCCGACGATGTTTACAGCGACGCTTTAGCAATAGTGCTTGATAGCGCCGAAAAATCACTTATAGCAGATAACCGCTATGCTCTTGCTCAACAAACATTGCGTTTTGATCACCATATATTTTGCGAGAAAATTTGTGGGCTTGAAATAGTTGATACAGCCTTTGAAAGCTGTGCAGGGCTTGTAACTGCTTTTGCTATAAATAACAACTTAAAAGTCAACGAAATCGCGGCGGAGAGCCTATTTACGGGCATAATAACCGATTCGGGACGCTTCCGTTACGATAGTACCACGCCCGAAACGTTTAATAGAGCCTCTTTTTTGTTAAAATGCGGAGTGAACACATCGGCAATATATGCAAATTTATACAGTGACGATTTTGCAATGGTAAAACTGCGCGCGTCGCTCGTGTTAAAAATACAGTTTACTGATAAAAATGTGGCATATATGTACCATACAAAAGAAGACGTACTAAATTACGGGGTAGACGAATTTACCATTTCGCGCGGAATGGTTAACGTTATGGGCGATATAAAAGGCGTTGATATTTGGGTAAACTTTACCGAAAGTGCAAGCGGTGGTATTTTGTGTGAATTACGTTCAAAAAAATATAATATAAATACCATAGCCGTAAAGTACGGCGGTGGCGGGCACGAAAAGGCAAGCGGTGCCAAATTAGAAAATTATGAACAAGCCTTAAATATGTTAAAAGATCTTAATGCGCTTATACTGTAAAATAAAAAAGAGGAAACAATTATGAACGAAAATATAAAAAATGCAATATTTGATAAAATTGAAGAATACGATAATATAATAATAGTAAGGCATATTCGTCCGGACGGTGATGCCGTGGGTTCTACTTTGGGCTTGCGCGAAATATTAAGGCTTACATATCCGCAAAAAAGCGTGCGTGTAATAAACGACGATTATTCCGATTATATGGGATTTTTAGGCAACGAAGATGTAGCTTTATCGGATGATGATTACGATGGCGCGTTAATAATTTCTTTAGATACAGCAAGTGTGGAGCGTATATCCAATAAAAAAATAAACTTAGCAAAAGAAATAATTAAGATAGACCATCACATAGATATTGCGCCTTATGGCGATATAAGTTGGGTAGAAGATTACCGTTCCTCTTTATGTGAAATGATAGCCGATTTTTATTTTACTTTTAGCGATAAGCTTAAAATAAGCGAGTATGCTGCAACCTGCATATATGCAGGTATGGTAACAGATACGGGGAGATTCCGTTACGCGTGCACGGGCGAGACTATGCGCTTAGCCGGTGCTTTGCTCGATTGCGGTGTTCAAACCGAAACACTTTTTGCCCACTTAAATTTAAATGAATTTTCTTATTATAAATTTCAAGCGTATATGTATGATAAAATACGCATGACCGAAAACGGTGTTGCTTATTTGTACGTTACGTCGGATATGAAAAAACAGTTGGACATAACTAACGAACAAGCAAGCGAAAGCGTTTCGTTTATAGATTCCATAAAGGGTAGTATTATTTGGATGGCATTTATAGAAAACGACGACGGAACTATTCGCGTTAGGTTGCGTTCGCGTTTTGTAACTGTAAACGAACTTGCTGAGCGTTACCACGGCGGCGGGCACGATAAAGCAAGCGGCGCAACTTGTTATTCACAAGAAGAAATGCAGGCTTTAATAAAGGATGCCGACGTGCTTATTAAAGAGTATAAAACCACGCATGAGGGGTGGTTATGAGAATTTTAATTACTAACGACGACGGCATTGATTCTCAAGGCTTAATTTACCTTGCAAGGCGTGCAAAGCTTTTGGGTGAGGTAACAGTAATCGCGCCCGAAAAACAGCAAAGCGGCACAAGCCACGGCATACAAATACACGAACCCATTCGTATTGTGCCTTATAATTTTGTTGATGATATTCGTGCGTTTACAGTGCGTTCTACTCCTGCCGATTGCGTAAGATTCGGCGTGCTGGGTTTAAAAGAAAAATTTGATTTAGTTTTATCGGGCATAAATAACGGATACAATTTAGGGCACGATATAATGTATTCGGCAACGGTTGGCGCCGTGTTCGAGGCGGCTTCTCTCGGAATAAAATCCGTTGCTCTTTCAACCGACTTTAATTCGTTTGAGCAAGCAAAATGTCGCCTTGATGATATTTACGAATTTTTTATAAAAAACAAGCTGTTTTCTTTTGCTAACTTATTCAATGTGAATATACCGTTAACGTTTAACGGCTTTAAAATAACCAAGCAGGGCGGTAGGTATTATCAAGACGAATTTATAAACCAAGGCAACAATTTGTTTCAACCAACGGGTAGTTGCGTATATGCAAGAACAGATCCCCTTTATTGCGATACAGAGGCAACTTTAAGCGGGTATATATCTGTAACACCGCTTAGTTTACAGCGAACCGATATTAAAGA
>CAZPFZ010000180.1:0-3548 GCA_964585955.1 uncultured Acidiphilium sp. | reverse complement strand
AGCCACAATTTTTCTTAAACGGTGATTTAAACAGCTTTTTGATATGCCGAGTATTTCGGATAGTTCGTTTAAACTCACCTCGGGATTTTTTAATCTTGACTTGGCGGTTTTTTTGAGCTCTTCGGGTAAGGCATCTAACCCGATGGTTTGCTCTATAAGTTCAATCGCCGCGCGCTGTTTTACGCTTGCGTTTACAATTTTATCGGTATTATACAAAAAACAGTTGTTTTCGCGATTGGTGCGATTTTTTACATCGCGCATGCTAACTATTTCTTTAAACGACTTTAATGCTTGCTCTGCTTGCATATATTCGAGCAAATCCTTTATTTCGTCGGCTTGTTTAAAATAAATAACCTGATTTTCTTTGCGCTGTATATGTTTTGGCAAAAATCCTACTTGGACAAGCAGTTCGCCAAAATGACGTGCTGTTGCATATTTTGAAAAAACAAACTCAAGATGATACCCCGTTGTTTTACCGTCGGTTGACGGTAAAGTTACGCTTCCGCCACCCATAAAAGCGCCGCATATATACGCCCTTTTACAGCATTGATTTTCGGTAAGATATTTTTCGGGCTCAAAAGAAATTTGCAATTCACCGTTTTCTATTTTAAAAATACCGAGATCGAACAGGATTTGCTCGCCTTTATCTTCTACAACAGAAAAACTGTTTATTTTATTTTTACTGCCTATTGAAAAAACGGGATTTACGTTATACATTCTTTCACATATGTCGGCAAAATATTCAAGACAGTCGTTTTGACCGCTTAACGCAATACCGTAAGTACCGTTTTCGCGTATTACGCTGCCGGCTGTTCTTACAAAGGCGGAAAAAGCCGCTATTTCACAGCAATTTTGCCGTTTTATTTCGCAAAGTTGTTTTTTTATTTGTTCACTAAAATTCATAATTTTTCTTTTTTGTAACGAGCAAACCTAAAATCGGGGGTACGCCCGTTTATATTATCTATTCTGTTTTCGGGAATATGCACGCGCTTGAGCAGCTGTTCTGCAAGCTCGGTATCACCCACGCGTAAAGGCGAATGAGCATCGGAATCTATAATAAATCTGACATTGGTTTTATCGGCTATATTTTGCCACTCTTCATCGGATAAATGCACTTTTTTTGTGTTAATTTCAAGATAAGTGCCGTAATCTTCAAGACATCTTGCCACCTGCAAACTATCGGAAAAACAACAAAAATTAAGGTGTGTTAAAACATCGAGCGGATTTTTTTGAATAGCCTTTATATAGGCGTTTGTTGTACGCTTTTTTAATGCGACGGAAGGGTTTATTTTTAAAGAGCTATCTATTAAATTAGCGGCAAAAAAACCAAAATAGTCTTTAAAATTATCTAAAATAACAAATCTGTGAATACCGGCAAGAAAAATATCGAGTTTTTCGTAGTCGCTTGGTTTTACGTCAGTTTTGCCGTCCGTTCCTATAATATTTGCCTCTACACCCAAAAGCACCGATACGCCTAAATCTTTGCAAGCTTTATCGCAATCGTAGCGCATTTGGTCGAGTTTTTTTCGGCGCATACCAAAAGCAGGATGATTAAATCCGTGATCGGTAATAGCTATTCCTTTAAGCCCTGCCCTAAGCGCGGCGCGAGCGTTATCAGCAACGCTGCCTTTGCCGTGACTGTATGTTGTGTGTGTATGATAATCAAAATCAATCATTAAAGTTTCCTATGTAACGTAATTCCTCTTTTAAATTTATACCTTGCGTTTCGTATACACGTTTTTTCACATAATCTATAAGCGTTTTTATATCGCGAGAGGTTGCACCTTTTTCAGCTATTATGAAATTAGCGTGTTTTTCGGATATTCGCGCACCGCCGACCGAATAACCTTTTAGCCCGGCAAGATCTATAATTTTACCGGCAAAATAACCGTCGTTGACAAAAACTGACCCGCATGTTCTGCCGCGCGGCTGAGCTTTTTTGCGCAATTTTTTAAATTTTTCGCGCTTGGCTTCGATAATATCGGATTCGCCGGGTTTTAATAAAAAGCATACGCTTACAAGCACTTCGTTTGAGTTTTTTAAAAATACGCTGTCTCTATAAGCAAACAAACACTCCGCATTGTTATATACCTTTTTATCGGTAACGGCATACGATACGTAATCGCCCACGCATTTTGAAAAACAACCTGCATTCATACAAACCGCTCCGCCCACCGTAGCGGGTATTCCGTCGGTAAATTCTAAACCGCCCAAACAGTTTAATTCGCACAAATCGAGCAAATGGGTAAGATTTGCACCGCTTTCGGCTATAACGCTTGCACCGCTAAATTCGATTTTGTTAAGTTTTGAAGTGTTGATTATAATGCCTTGAAAACCTTCGTCGGAAAAAAGTACGTTGGTTGCGTTGCCTATTACCGCAAACGGACAGTCGAACGACCGACAAAGAGCCAACTGTTTTTCGTCGGCGGGAAAAACCATAAGCGGAGCTTTTCCGCCCGTTTTATAACTGCAATATTGAGATAAATCGACATTTTGAATATATTCGGTGGAATTTGCCCGCAATGCGGACAGGTATGAATCCATTTGCATTCCTTTCTCCTATTTTACACCATTTTTATTTTTATTTCAATTGTTTTAAAGCATTTATTATACTTTCGCGATTAGAGTAAAAATCGTTTGCCTGTTTTTTTAAGTTTTGTATTTGCTCTCTTTTTATAAAAGCGGAAGTAGCGTACATACAAGATAGTCCGTTTAACACGCAAAGGGGCTGCTCACTTGCCGTTGCGTTAGGTGCGAGCATACCTATTGACGGCAGCTTGCTTAAACATTCATCAGATAATAAAAAACGGATAAACAAACGACTTTCTTCAACTAAGCTTGCATCTTTTGCAATCACGGATATGTATTGATACAAATCGTTATAGCCTTGCAAAATTTGCGTTTTATATGCAATGCCCTTGTTTTGCAAACGATATAAGTCGCGTTGCGTGCCTATAAGGGCAAGATCTTGATTTTTATAAAAGGAATAGATCGCTTTATCGCTTTGCTCCGCTATTTTTACGGGTAAACTTTCGCCACTTAGCGCGCATGCGAGAGTTGAAATCGTATACGGTTGCTCGGATAATATTAAACCGTTTATTTTTACTCCGTCGCGATATATTTTTACATAACCGCCCATGCACCAAACTGCGGCATAACAACGATTGCCTATATCGGCTTTTACATCGACTTGTTCTAAATCGGCGAGCATGTCGCAAGGTAGCTCTACCCCATTGCCGAAAGAGATCATATCGGGATAAATACCAAGGCTGAAATTTTGTTCAGCCGACATTATCGTTTGATTTTTTACGGTAACGCAGACATTTTTTCTTTTTTGATATAGCGCCGCTGTTTTTTCAAGAAAAGCACGACGGGAGCCCGTACCGCCTTCGAAGGTATCTATATGCCACAGTTCGAGGTGTTTTGTTTGTCCTGGACTGCTTTCGGTGCGATTTATTTTAACTGCAGCAAAACAAAGTGCCCAAACAGCCACGACGGTTAAAAAAATACACAATAAAAAAAACGACGTTCTTTTCATAAAATAATAT
>CAZPFZ010000179.1:0-3615 GCA_964585955.1 uncultured Acidiphilium sp. | reverse complement strand
GCCCATTAAGAACTCTTGGTATCCTAAAACGGGATCTTTGCTGTCAAGTGTGAAGATATAGACGACCAAAGCAAAAATTATTGGCATTACGCCGCCGACGGCAAAATCCCCGTTGTTTGGGAATTATAAAAAACAAAAAAAATTGCATAAATAAACGGCGTAGCGATACATTCTATCGCTACGCCATATTTTTTATTTTAGGCTATATTAGTCTTTTTTTGCCAAAGCTTTATATTTGTTAAGTCTTGCAGTGTTTTCTTCAGCTGCTCTTTCAAATAGTTCGTCGGCAAGTTCGGGTTGAGCTTTCTTAAGGCTTGTATATCTTGTTTCGCCCATTAAGAACTCTTGGTATCCTAAAACGGGATCTTTGCTGTCAAGTGTGAAGGGATTGCCTTCGGTAACGGTAGGATTGTATCTGTAAAGGTGCCAATAACCTGCGTCAACAGCTTTCTTTTCTTCTGCTTGCGAATTAGTCATGTTAATACCATGGTTAATACAAGGTGCATAGCATATAACAAGTGAAGGTCCGTCATATCTTTCAGCTTCAGTTATAGCGTTAAGGAATTGTTGTTTATTTGCACCCATAGCGCATTGAGCAACATAAACATAACCATAACTCATAGCCATCATGCCAAGGTCTTTCTTTTTAACTCTCTTTCCGCCTGCTGCAAATTTAGCAACCGAACCTGTGGGAGTAGATTTAGAAGCTTGTCCGCCGGTGTTGGAGTAAACTTCGGTATCGAGAACTAAAACGTTTACGTCAACGTTTTGTGCAAGAACGTGGTCAAGTCCGCCATAACCTATATCATATGCCCAGCCGTCGCCGCCGATAATCCAAATAGATTTTTTAATCAAGCAATCAGATTGAGCTTCAATTTCTTTAAGAATTTGCTTAATTTCGCCGCGCGTGTTTTTAATTGCCGCGTGAAGTTCGGTTATTACCGTTTTAGCTATTTCTTTAGATTTTTCAGCGTCGTTCTTATTGAGTAACCATTCGTTAAGAGCTTTTTTAATTTTGCCCTTTGCGCCGTTTTCTAATGCTCTTTCAATAGTAGCGGCGAGTTTTTCTCTTCTCTGAGCGTAAGCTAAATAATATCCGTAACCATGCTCGGCGTTATCTTCAAACAAAGAGTTTGCCCAAGCAGGTCCCTTGCCTTCAGCATTCTTGGTGTATGGGCATGTGGGTGCGCTTCCGCCGTAAATAGAAGAACAACCGGTGGCGTTACTTATAAGCATTCTGTCGCCAAAGAGTTGGGTTATTACTTTAATATAAGGTGTTTCGCCGCAACCTGCGCATGCGCCTGAGAATTCAAATAAAGGTTTGCAGAATTGGCTACCCTTAATACCGGTCTTTTTAAATGTTGCCGAAACATCCATTTCGGGAAGTTTTTCGCTGAATTCGTAGTTGGGAACTTCTTTTGCAGCTACTTGGTCAAATGCTACCATGGTAAGAGCTTTTTCTTTTGCGGGGCAAACATTTGCGCAAACACCGCAACCCATACAGTCAAGCGGAGAAACTTGCATTCTGAATTCGTAACCTTTAAGCCCAATGCAATCTTTAGTTGTATAGCCTTCGGGTTTAGCCATGCCTTTTTCGTTAAGAGCAGGTCTTAAGCAAGCATGCGGACATACAAATGCACATTGGTTACATTGAATACATTTTTCAGCATCCCAAACGGGGAGTTTAATAGCTACGCCGCGTTTTTCAAATTGAGTAGTTCCTGTGGGAACTGTTCCGTCGGGATTAAATACCGAAGCGGGTAGGTTATCGCCTTCAAGCGATAAAATGGGGTGAAGAATATTTTTGAAATATTCGTTATTAGCAACTTCTAACGGAGCAGCTCCATCCGTTGCAGTAGCCCACGATGCGGGAATTTCAATTTCTTTAAGTTCAGAAGAAGCTTTGTCGATAGCGGCATAGTTCATGTTAACAACCGCATCGCCTTTTTTGCCGTAACTCTTTTTAACGGCTTGTTTCATATAATCTTCGGCATCGGCATAGGGCATAATGTCCTGATTGATGTAGAAGAATGCGGCTTGCATTATTGCGTTGGTTCTGCCACCAAGACCTATTTCGCCTGCAATCTTTATAGCGTCTATATTGTATACTTTTGCGTTTTTAGCAGCAAGCATTTTCTTCATAGATGCAGGTAAGTGCTTGCCGAGTTCTTCAGCGGTATTCCAAGAAGAGTTAAGTAAGAATTTGCCGCCTTTTTTAAGATCTTTAACCATATCGTAACGCAATACGTACGAGGGATTGTGGCATGCAACAAAGTCTGCAGCGTCTATAAGATAGGTTGATTGAATTGGGGTTTTACCAAAACGTAAGTGCGATACCGTTATGCCGCCCGATTTTTTAGAATCGTAGAAGAAGTAACCTTGTGCGTACATATCGGTATGGTCACCGATGATTTTAATGGAGTTCTTGTTTGCGCCAACTGTTCCGTCCGAACCAAGTCCGTAAAATTTACAGCTGATAGTTCCTTCGGGTGCAGCGTCGTATTTTTCCGAAAAATCAAGCGATGTATTGGTTATATCGTCAAAAATACCTACAGTAAAGTGGTTTAAGGGTTTATCTTGTTCGAGGTTTTTGTATATAGAAAGAACCATCGAGGGGTTAAATTCTTTAGAACCGAGACCATATCTGCCGCCAACAACGCTAATTCTCTTTTTAGCTTCGGCAAGAGCGGTGCATACGTCAAGGTAAAGAGGTTCGCCTAATGAACCGGGTTCTTTTGTTCTGTCCAAAACGGCAAGTTTTTTACATGTTTTGGGGATAGCCTTAAGGAAAGCTTTAGCGCAGAAAGGTCTGTAAAGTCTTACCTTAATAAGTCCGTATTTGTGACCTTCAGCATTTAATTTGTTTATTGTTTCTTCAACGCAGTCTGCTCCGCTGCCCATAATAACTATAACGTTTTCGGCATCGGGGGCACCTACGTAATCGAATAATTTATAATGTCTTCCGGTAAGTTCGCCCACTTTGTTCATCATTTTTTGAACAATATCGGGTGTAGCGTCGTAATATTTGTTAGCCGCTTCTTTGTTTTGGAAGTATATATCGGCGTTTTGAGCCGTTCCTTTTTGTATGGGGTGATCGGGGTTTAATGCGCGTTTTCTGAAATCTTCAATATCTTTCATATCAACTAAAGATTTCATTTCTTCGTATTCTATAGCGTCTATCTTTTGAATTTCGTGGCTGGTTCTGAATCCGTCAAAGAAATGCAAGAAAGGCACTTTAGATTTAAGTGTTGAAAGATGTGCAACCAAAGCAAGATCCATAACTTCTTGAACAGAAGCCGAAGCAAGCATTGCAAAACCCGTTTGGCGGCATGCCATAACGTCAGAATGGTCGCCGAAAATGTTAAGTGCGTGTCCTGCAACAGCTCTTGCGCTTACGTGGAAAACAGTGGGCAAAAGTTCGCCTGCTATTTTGTACATATTGGGGATCATAAGCAACAAACCTTGGCTTGCAGTGTAGGTTACGGTAAGAGCACCTGCCGATAACGAACCGTGAACGGCACCTGCGGCACCTGCTTCCGATTGTAATTCTGCAAGACGAAGTTTCTGTCCGAACATGTTAAGTCTGCCTGCCGTTGCCCATTCGTCGGCATATTC
>CAZPFZ010000178.1:0-3638 GCA_964585955.1 uncultured Acidiphilium sp. | reverse complement strand
AATCAAGTGTTTTTTAGGTCAACAACAATCATTCAAAATTTATTTTATAAAACAGTATATCTCGCCGATTATAGCCTTACTTATAATTTCAAAGCAAGTTTTACTTAAAAAAACTTTACAAGTTTGTACTTTAATGTTACAATTATAACACAAAGAAAACATTAACTACAAAAATAACGGAGGGACATTTTATGAAAAGACTGTTTTTGAAAAGCTTTATTGCAACCATACTATTAGCTGTTGCACTTTATTCGTTTTCCGCGTGTAGTCTCGATATTTTAAGTGGGCACAAACATACGTTAAATCACGTTGCCGAAACGCCATCCACATGCAAAGAACAAGGCAACAAGGAATATTGGTATTGTACAGGCTGTAAAAAATACTTTTCTGATGAAAACGCCCAAAACGCCACAACAATAAATTCAATTAAAAAATCTATTGCGTCCCATTCTTACACAGACTGGCAAATAACAAAAGAAGCAACCGAAACAAGCAACGGATTAAAAGAAAGGACTTGTACTGTTTGCGGAGAAAAAGAAAGCCTTACGATAAACAAACTACCCCACACACATTCAACCACGTTCATAAAAGCAACCAATTCCACCTGTAAGGACTATGGTAATATAGAATATTGGCGTTGCACAATTTGCAATGCTTTGTTTTTAGACCAATCGGCAAGCCAAAACACTTCTGCCGAGTCAGTGCAAAAACCGTTAACATCACATACTTACGGTGAATGGGAAGTAAGAAATGCTGCAACAGAAGAAAGCGAGGGACTCAAAGTAAGAATTTGCAATATTTGTTATGTTGAGGACAAGCAAGTTATAAACAAATTACCACATACGCATAAATATGCCAACGAATGGACTTACGATTCTAAAGCACATTGGATTGCTGCAACCTGTTGCTCGGATGCCCCAAATATAGATTATGCCACCCACAACCTAACTATTGAAAATATATGTTTAATTTGCGGATATGACGCAACCGCTATAGATATAGCAAAATTTTCTAAAGGTACTTACGGATATTCAACTTTAAATAAATCCGAACAAGCTTTTTACGATAAAATAGATGAAGTTGTATCAAAATTTCACATTGAAGGCAACGCAAAAGCGCAAAATTCAGGCGGTAATTCCTACTATACATTGCAAGGAATATCCTATTCCGAAGTAGATCTAACAAAGGAAAACGCCCTAAATGTTTATAAAGTTTATAAAGCAGATAACCCGCTTTACTATTGGCTTGGCACGACTACACTTTTTACCAATAACGAAATTTTTCCCGTAGTAATAAACGACTATGCAAGCGAAGGGTTAAGAAAACAAACCAACGAACTGTTATATGAGAAAATAAACGAATATTATTATATTGCAAAAGCCGATGATAGCGACTACCGCAAGGCGTTAGCTTATCACGATGCAATAATAGACGCTATTGATTATGCATACGACGAAAACGGCGTTCCGAGTAGCGAAGAATGGGCGCATAGCGTGTTAGGCGTATTTTTAAACGGCAGCGGAAATATTAAAGGTGCCGTTTGCGAAGGTTACGCAAAAGCATTTCAACTTTTACTCAATTTAGTAAAAATAGACAACCTAACAGTTTCAGGCGTTGGAGTTACCACAACAGGAAGCGAAGGACACCTTTGGAATATGGTTAAACTTGACGAACTTTATTACTATTTTGACCTTACTTGGGATGATCAACCTTTAAACGGACGCGGTAGAATTTATAATTATTTTTGTGCAAACGCAAACCAAGTGGCAACAACCCACTACCCAAACGTTTCGCTTTCAGGCGACGGATTGATAAACGATAAACTTTACGACTTACCCGACAATATAGCAACCGTTGAATACGATTGTAAAGACGCTATTTATTCATCCTTTATAGTTGATGATACAACATATGTAATTTGCGGCTATAACGAAGTTCAGCTTGTTGCTTGCACCAAAACAAATGTAATAAATTTGGTTAACAGCGTAACTTATAACGCACATAATTATAACTTGGTTTGCATTGGTAGCGTTTATGGCAATGTTAATATATTATCATCTGTTTTTAATTCCGGCGCAGTAGAAATAACAATTCCCGAAAATGTTGACTTTGTTTGGGATTGCGCATTTAGATGCAACACATTAAAATCCATTACCGTAAATAGTAAGAATCAATATTTTAGCGATGATAAAGGTGTTTTATACACCAAAAACAAATATACTCTTATTTATTTCCCCGCACGTAATATCAATTCCAATTATACAATCGTCTCCAATTGCAAAATAATTGCACTTTACGCTTTTGAATACGGTAATTTAATATCCCTAACGCTACCACAATCGGTAACCGAATTTTATATACCCAATTACGGCGCAGGTTATGCCGATAACATAACAGAATATGAAAAACGTTTAACAAAGATAACCGCGTTATGTGCCACAATGCAAAACGAGGCAATGCTTACATTTGAACAATTTACCGCGAAAGTAAAAATATCAAATGTTAAACGCATAGATTCATAATTAAAGCGTTACACCATCAAAAATTGTAACGTAAAAACATCAAAAAACACTCAACATGTTTTGGTTGAGTGTTTTTTTCTTTTATAAACATAAATATAGTTGTTACTTTATGTTACTACTTCCTAAAATACTATCTATTTCTTCAAGTTCCAAATATGTTAATTGTGGATAATAAAGAGCCCTAACATTTTCCTCTATTTGTTCAGGCTTACTTGCTCCGATTAATGCACTTGTAATAATAGGTTCCCTTAAAGTCCACTGTAAAACAAGTTGAGCCACAGATTGACCACGCCTTTCAGCAAACGTGTTCAATTTGCGAACAATCTCTATTTTATCGTCGGTTATGTTTGCTGGCTTTAAATATCTAGGATCACGCATTGCTCTAGAATCCGAAGGTATACCATTTAAATATTTATTCGTAAGAACTCCCCCGCAAAGTGGAGCAAAAGCAATGCATCCCACGCCCTCATCTTGTAAAACTTTAGTTAACCCGTTTTCAATAGAACGATTAAGCATAGAATAATTGGGCTGATGTATTAGCATAGGAGTACCCATTTTACGTAATGTGCTAATTGCAATTTGCGCTTCGTTTGCGTTGTAGTTTGAAATGCCAACATATAACGCCTTGCCACTTCGCACAATTTGATCAAGTGCGCCCATTGTTTCTTCAATAGGCGTATCAGGATCCGGTCGATGATGATAAAAAATATCAACATAATCAAGATGCATTCTTTTAAGAGAGGCATCGAGACTCGCAATCAAGTATTTTTTGCTCCCATTATTACCGTACGGACCTTGCCACATATCGTATCCCGCTTTTGTTGAAATTATTAGCTCATCACGATGCGTATGCCAATCTCTATCCATGTGAATGCCAAAATTATATTCAGCTTCTCCGTAAGGCGGGCCATAATTATTTGCTAAATCAAAATGAGTAATTCCCAAATCAAAAGCCTTTCTAAGCATATTTTGTTGTGTTTCAAAAGGCGTTATATTGCCAAAATTATGCCAAAGCCCAAGCGAAATAGCAGGAAGCTTTAAGCCACTCCTACCACAACGCCGATACGACATTTTTTCATAACGATCTATTGCAGGTTTATAATCCACAATCATCCC